>NZ_JBFUIC010000147.1:0-11037 GCF_056402075.1 Pseudomonas sp. P4_C3 | reverse complement strand
CCGTCTAAACGAGCCATCTCAGCAGCACAGCGGAGCGCTGATTTCTTCAAGACCGGTAAGAAACTCTAGTTTCTAAAGGATATGTATATATCAAAATCTTGTTCGTGATCTTGATTTTTGGTGTTTAAATATATAGGCCCCGCGCTAAGCGGGGCTTTCTTGTTAAAAAAATAACGCGGCAAGCTCCAAATGCCTATAGTAGTGAAAATGGGTAGTTGATGATCAGCCGGTTTTCGTTGAAACTGTTAGTGCGACCCCAATCGCGGCGCATGGTAGAGGTGCGCCACTTGAAGTTCAGTGTTTTCAGTGGGCCTGACTGGACAGTGTAGGCCAGCTCGCTCTCGCGCCCCCACTCGCTACCATCGTCGGTACTGCCGTTATGTACATTATTACCACTGATGTATCGGTTCATCATTGTTAGGCCGGGCACGCCGAGGGCGGCGAAGTCATAGTCATGACGCAGTTGCCAGGAGTCTTCCTTGGGGTTGTCATAGCTGGAGCTGTAACTGTCGTTAGCCAGCGTACTGCTGCTGGCACCATTGACGCGGAACCATTCGTCGTTGCCCATAACCTTCTGCAGGCCGACGTAAAAGGTGCTGGCGCCGTGCTTGGCGGAGAACATCCCGGAGAAAGTGCGGTTGTCCAGGTCGCCGGCCCTGGCGCTGCCGTCTTCCTTACCCCAGAAGAAGCCAAGGTTGGCGCCCAGCAGCCAGTCGCCAAGCGGCTGGAAGTGCTGTGCCTGCAGGTACTTCTGCTGATAGATGTCCTTCAGCTCTGCGTTCCACAGTCCAACCAAGGTGCGGTTGTCATTGAAGCGGTATTCTCCTCCAGCGAAGTTGAAACGGTCGGACTTGAAGTTGGGGCGAGTATTGAGGCTCATGTCCTCCATGCTTGCGTCGTTACGTGGGCTGTTCTGGCGGAACTGGCCGCCGTAGAGGGTGAGGCCGGCAATTTCCTTTGAGGTAATCTGGGTACCCTGGAAGGTCTGGGTTAGCGAGCGACCGTCGTCGGAACGCAGGATCGGCAGCGCCGGGGCCCATTCGCCAACCTTCAGTTCGGTCTTCGAGGTGCGCGCCTTGCCGGCTACCGCCAGGCGACCGAAGTCATCGGCTGGGCGGCCATCGTTGTGCACTGGCAACAGTTGGGTGCCGGCGGTACCCTTGCCGCCGTCGAGCTTGATGCTGTATAGGCCAAGCACGTCCAGGCCAAGGCCGATGGTTCCCGGAGTGAAGCCGGACTTAACATCGAAGATGAAGTTTTGTGTCCATTCCTCGGCCTTGGCCTGAGCGCTGTCATTGACGAAGTTGCGGTTCATGTAGAAGTTGCGCAGCGTCAGACTGGCTGCGGAGTCTTCGATGAATCCCCCTTCAGCGCCTGACGCTGCCTCCCCCAGAAATCCTGCCGCAATAGACGCAGACAAATAAGTAATCGCCCTATAAGTATATTTGGTCCGAGTAGAGTTCTTATTGTTCATTTTGTCATCTTCCCATGTGGAACCCCCTATCGACGGATAAGGAGAATCCGTCACGCCTGCCTTTGGGGCTGCGTGGTGGCACGTAGGAGCTCTTTTAAAGGATGGTGCACCCACCCGTAACATCAGCTAATCAAGCTTGTCGCGATTGCTCGTGGAACTCTGTCGCTTTGCCCACGGCCTTAAACGGGGGCCAGCGTCTGTGAGGGGGTTATCAGGAACTGCGCGTACCAACACATCCTTAGTACTGAGAATGCGGAATAATGCAGGCGGTGATTGGAGCGAATACCATCACTCCAGCTTGCTGCTGCATTAGTAAGTTACGGCACAGAAAGCTCACCAAACCTTACCATTGCTGCTCAAGAGCAGTTGCCCCGCTCTTGCGAATACAGAGCCGCAGAACATCGCCTCCGCTATGATGAGTATTTGCTGAGGAATTGTTCGGATGGCACGTAGAAATTACGCATCTCGTTATTTTGTCGCGAGGGCGCTATTTATATGTTGTTCCATCGGTCATTCGTAATCCTGAACTCCGGCGGCATGTCGCCCCGCAATATATCCAAAGGTCACTGCTGGTCCCAGGTTAATCCCGCCAGAGGGATAGAGGCCACCCATGATACTTGCCATGTCTGCTCCAGCGGCATAGAGGCCTATGATTGGCTCATTGTTGTCTCTAAGCACTTGGGCCGATGCGTTAGTTCTCAAACCTGCGAATGTTCCGAAGCTGCCAGGTAGTACTTTGACTGCATAGAAAGGACCATGCTCGATCGGTGCCAAACAAGGATTAGGGCCAATATGCAGGGGGTCACCGCTTTTACGATTGAAAGGAGTAGCGCCACGCTCAAAAAGAGGGTCTTCGCCGAGCCGCGCGTGGTCGTTAAAAGAACGAATGGTCTCTGCAAGACCTGTTGGGTCAATGCCACATTGCTGTGCAAGTGCGGGAATTGAGTCCCCGCGCTTTAGATAGCCGCTTCGAATATAGGAGCCGACAGGAAAGGGGAAGGGGCGTGCGTGACCTAGTCCATAACGTCTTTGAAAGCGATGATCGCAGATGAGCCAAGAAGCGACTTCTTGATCTTCTGGGGCAGCAGAAATCATTGCTGTTGTGTAATCGTAGTACCCGTTCGCTTCATTTACGAAGCGTTTGCCATTGGCAAGTACCCCGATACTACCAGGCTTCGCACGGTCGATAATGTGTGGGAAATGACCTGTACTTCCATCCCTATAGACCAGTCGTGACACTGGCGCCCACGCAGCTGGAGAGGCGAGGTCTGTCGCAAGTTCCCCGCCTGCAGATTCGCCAAGCGTGACACCGTCACCACTACAGCTTTCGGGTGGTAGAGCAAGATGCTCAGTGCCCGACGGAGTCCGTGGAAAATACAACTTACGGCGATCAATATCGTTTGGGAAGCCGCCAGTAGCCAACACGACGCCTCTTGTAGCATGAATTTCCATTTCGCCGGTTTGGGTACCAATGACTGCGCCACGAACAGCTCCATCTTCGATAACCAGGCGCTTGGCCGGAGCCGACTCAATCAAAGTGACTCCTAATTTCTCGGCGGACTTTGCCAGACGCGCAACCAGCGCGACGCCATTTACAAGTTGCATCGCGCGACCATGAAATGCGAGATCCAATAAGTGTCGAACGACCCGTCTCGCGACGTGAACCACCGACTTTAGTGAGCGCGTCAGGCTGAGAAATGCAGCAAGATCTGAGCCCGCCATGATTGGCATACCCATCACCGATGTCTCTCGCATTGTTCTTCGCAGACGGTTCATTAGGGGGCCGACTGCTCGACCATCATACGGGGCCGCAATGATCTGGTGGCCCCTTACGGCAGCACCGGGAGTATTGCCATGCATGTCCGGGATTTCGTTTCCGTCGACAAAGCGCAGCTCTGTGTGGGTTTCGAAAAATGAAACCATATTCGAACAATTATTGAGGAAGGCGTCGATACGTGCCTCGTCGTAATGAGAGCCGAGTTCGTTCCTGAGGTACATCCGCGGTTGCTGAGGATCTTCATGTATCCCAGCTCGCTTTGCGAGTGGGTTGCCGGGAACCCACATCCATCCCCCAGACCAGGCGCTAGCCCCGCCGAACACTTCGTCCTTCTCCACGACGATCACACTGAGGCCGTGCCACGCAGCGGTAACTGCAGTGGCCAATCCAGCGGCTCCAGACCCAATCACCAACAAGTCACAGCACAACGCACGCTCTGCCATTTTCGCCTCCAAAAAAATATTCTGAAGAGAACATAATGGAAAAGTGTTCCACTGTCACTGGAAATAAATTCCTGTTTGCGAGAAAAAATATTTTATCCTCGGTGTGGCTGGTCCTGTCAGCCGTTATTTCAAGCGGTCTTGACGCTCGGTCCGAGGCTGGCCAAGGGAGCGTTACGAATGTCTTTCTGAGGGTGGAGCTAGCAAGCATGCTGGTGAGTACTACAAGATCACGTTTCCTTGCTTTTGTGGTAAACCCGTCCATAGGAGGTGGAAAAAAATTCCAGTATGATTGGCGGATTACAATGACTGCATGCACGGAGGTTGTTAATGGTAAGTGCGTCGGATTTACAAGGACCAAGCTATTCCGGGGTGCTAGATCGCGGATTGGCAGTAATTGAGTTGCTGTCCGGGCGGGCGGAGGGAATGTCGTTGACGTCGATTTCGGAGGTTTTACGCATCCCTCGCAGTGCGACACACCGGCTTATGACTTCGTTATCGGAACATGGCTATATACGTCAGGAGCAGGATCGCGGCATATATGTTCTGACAACAAAGCTACAGGTGCTGGCATTCAGGCATCTGGCATCAAGTGGATACATCGACGCCGCTCAGCAGGTCCTTGATCGCCTTGCCGAAAAAACTGGAGAGTTGGTTCGCCTTGCGGTCGAAGACAATGGGCAGTTGATTTGGGTTGCTAAAGCCCAGGGCGCTCGATTCGGACTTCGGTACGACCCTGACATGGGCATGATTTCAAAGCTTTCATGTTCGGCGACCGGGTTCGCCTGGCTGTCGAAAATGGAGGACAAGGATGCCATCGCGGCTATTGAAGAGCAGGGTTACGGAACACCTGGGGACTTTGGTCCGCGAGCGCCACAGACGGCCGCCAAGGTATTGGAGCATATACACGAGGCTCGTAAGCGAGGCTATGCGATTGGGATACAGACTTTTTCGGATTGGATGGCTGCGATCGCGACCGTATTGATTCACCCCCTAAGTGGGAGACCAATAGGTGTGGTGAGCGTGGCGGGGCCCCTTTCTCGGCTGACTGAAGACCGATTACACGAACTCGCTCCTCTTTTGATGGCATCTGCTGAAGAAATCAGTCAGTTGATTCCTGGTTCTCCGTCTCTGATGAGCCCGGGCGCTGCCAGAAAGACAATAAGGGCCTGAACCCGGTCATTTTAGGGGACGTGATAACCTAATCCTTGATATGTTCCGTGACATGTGCCGAGAGGATAGGGGACTCACCCTCAGTAGACTAGTGATGGAAGACCTGTAACTTGGCTGAGGAGAAGGGGGGATCACTTTCATTGAGGGGCAGCCCTTAAAGCGTTCCCGCATTGCCAAGGTTCAGGCAGACATTGATGAGGTCGATGCTGCGCAGAAATCTGCGCATGTTTTACTGCTGTCGAGCTCTAGGCATCATTCGCATCGAATGCAGAGGATAGTCTATTGACGCCGATGCCGAATTGACCCATGTGCCGACGCAAGACTGACCTACCTCCAAAAAGGAAAAAATTCAGCACAGGCAACGGTTCGCGAGGATTAGACTGGGTAAGTGACATTTCGGCAATGGGGTTAATTCGGCGTCGGCGCCAACACTCAGTTGCCGGGCAGGGTGAAGTCATGTCGATTAAATCTGAAATACCCAACAAAGGGCCTCTAAGCGGTATACGTGTAATTGATGCGACTCATATGTTGGCAGGGCCTTATTCAACTTGGCTGCTCGCGATGCTCGGGGCTGATGTCATCAAGATTGAGCGGCCGCAAGGCGGGGACTACACCCGCAGCGTTGCGCCGTTCAAAGACGAGGAAAGTATCTACTTCAATAGCGTCAACCGGAACAAACGCAGCGTCGCGCTGAACTTGAAAGAGGAGGAGGGCAAAGCTGTTCTTCGCCAGTTACTGACGACGGCTGACGTGTTCATTGAAAACAACCGGGCGGGGGCGATGGAACGATTGGGGTTCGGTTATGAAGCCGTGAGTGAGTTGAACCCGCAATTGGTTTACGCCGCAATTTCAGGTTTTGGGCAGGATGGCCCTTATAAACATTTGCCATCTTTTGACGTGGTCGCACAGGCGATGTCCGGCATGATGAGCATTACCGGTGAAGAGTTCGGACCACCTGCACGCGTGGGCATTTCGCTAGGCGATATCGGGTCTGGCTTATTCACCACCGTCGGTGTGCTGGCAGCGCTGGTGGGCAGGGGGCAGGAGGGCGGAAAGGGGGCGTTTATCGATATTTCGATGCTCGATTGCCAGCTGGCAATGATGGAAAACGCTGTTGCACGCTTCCTGCAGGTGGGTGATCTTCCGCGCCGTCTGGGGAGTCGCCACGCGCTGATCGCGCCGTTCCAGGCTTTCGCTACCGCCGACGAACCGATTGCCATCTGTGTTGATACCGAAGAGCAGTGGCAACGGATGTGCATCGCGATGCAGCGACCTGAGTGGATAGATGATCAGCTGCTGCGTGACGGTCCGCTGCGCGCGCAGAATCACGCTCATCTGGAGTCCTTGATGACTTCGAGATTACAAGAGCGCGGCCGTGAGTACTGGATGAAGTCGCTTCAGGAGGCCGACGTACCCTGCAGCCCGATCAACACGGTCGCCGAGGCAATCGCCGATCCGCAGGTGCAACATCGCGGCATGATTGTCGAGGTGCCGGCCCAATCGGGAAACTGCTACGTCAAGCATCCGGTGCATATGCCCTACACCGAAATGGTCGAAGAAAAACCCTCGCCGGGTTTGGGGGAGCACAGTGTCAGTGTTTTGCAGGAACTGGGCTATTCAGATGGACAGATCTCGGCATTCAAAGCTAGAGGAGTGATCTGATCTTTAAGGGGAGCCGCACAACTCTGACGTCCGAGATGCTGTGGAATTGCACGAGTTGGTTGATCCCATGAAGGTGGCGACGTCGCTGTCGCCACGTACGCTGGAAAAGACAGAATCAAGTCTCGTTAGGTCTATGCCAAGGGCGATCGCGTGCGACCGATCAATCCGCTGAACTTGTACATGCTTCGGTAACGCCTCGGCATAATATATCCAGATATTCTTCGGAAATTTTTTCGGGGGGCAAGCGATTTTTCATCGCGCGTTCCCACGCAACGGCCGGCGGCATATTTAATGTCTTATGCTTCCTCTGCACGCCGAATCCTAAAGAAAGCACACACCACCAAAAAGCTGAGTGGACGCTCTGTTTCTAGCTAAGGGGAAGCGTTTACGATCGCTATTCACATATTTGGATAGCGATAAATTCTAATATCATAGCGGTGAAATTTCATCATTTCCCTTATTCAATAAGCGTAGGTTTATCCTCGTAAATTGCCGCAATCATTGAAGTGAGGGAATGATTAGATTGCGCCAATATCACGCCCATCAACTCATATACTTGTCGAAAAGAAGCTTGACCAACTGGCGAAGCCATATATTTCCGGGGTCATGATGATGGCGCGGGTGCCAATACTGTCGCAGGTGCAAGCTGGGGGACTTGATCGGGGTTTTAATTACCTTGACCGCATTGTAGCGTCGGAATGTTTGCCCCAGGTCACCGGGCACGGTTGCGATTAGATTCGGGTTTTTCTCCAGTATCATCGGGACCGTTATAAAGTGTGGGGTTGTAAGGTAAATTTCTCGTTGATGCCCCAATTCGTCGATAAACTGGTCGTAGCGTGTACTACTGTCTGACAGAACGACGGAAACATGTTTCATGCTCAGGAATTGTTCAAGGTCTACTTCGTTACCAGGGTACATGGTACTGACGATAGAGCAAAAAGAGTGTTTAAACAGTTCTTGTTGAAAAAGGTTAGGGTCCTGGATGTAGTGTGATCCTATAGCCAGGTCTGTATCACCTCTCTCCAGTGAGTTAGCTATATGCTCGGTGGGTAGTTGCGATGTTCGTATTCGGCAATGAGGGGCCACCTTCTGAAGTTCTGAAATCAGCCGGGGCAAAAATACCAACTCGCCCATATCCGTCATACAAAGGCTGAAGACCCTGGTGGAAGACATAGGGCTGAAACTGGCCTGCGCCAACAGCCTGTGCTGTACGGCGGATACGATCTCCAGAACTGAATCCCCCATCTCCTCTGCGAAAGGCGTCGGCTTCATCGCATCGCCAATACGGACGAAGAGGGGGTCTTCATAAAACTCCCGGAGACGTCGTAGTGCATGGCTCATGGCGCTCTGCGTCAAACCAAGATGCTCTCCTGCTCGAGATACATTGCGCTCTTTCAGAAGCGCATCGAACGCTAGCAAGAGATTCAAATCGAATTTTTTACCATGAGTACCGCGCATATTCTGTATTAGCTCCATGATCTATGCGCATAGATGATCCACCGCTAGCATGGCGTCAGCAAGATAATTTCAACACCAAAAACAAGAAATGAGGTCGACGTCATGCTCGTTCGTAACGCTTGGTATGTAGCTGCTTGGTCGAGTGAGATCCCGGTCGATAAACTTCTCGCAAGAACGATTCTCAACGTGCCAGTGGTGCTATGGCGTGATACCAACGGAAAAGTGGTGGCTTTCGAAGACCGTTGCTGTCACCGAGGCGCTCCACTGTCGAAAGGGCGCCTAGAAGGCGATCAGCTTCGGTGCATGTACCATGGTCTCCTATTTGATACGGTGGGGCGCTGCGTCGAAATACCCGGACAAGAGCGCATTCCTCCGCAGGCTAAGGTGCGCACATTCCCAATTGTAGAGAAGCACAAGTGGATCTGGATCTGGGTGGGTGATGCCAGCCTGGCGGATCCGTCCCTGATCCCTGATACACATTGGCTGGATGACCCCGAGTGGCGAAGCCTGGAGGGTTACACCTATTACACCACCAACTACCTGCTGATCGCTGACAACCTGCTTGACCTCGCACATTTGCCCTACGTTCATCCGAACACGCTGGGCGGTGACGAGGCGTATGCGGCCTGCATACCTACGGTCGAAAAGCTGGAAAACGGCGTGCGAGTAACGCGTTGGGGTGAAGGAATCAAGCCCGCACCTTTTGTGCAGAAAGTCAAAAATTATCCGGGGTCTGTCGATCGTTGGAATATCTATGACTTCCTGCTGCCGAGCATCTTCCTGATGGATTCGGGAATGCAGCCCAGTGGGCAAAATGCCAAGGCGGGAAATCGCGTCAATGCGGCAGAGTTCCGTAGCACTCAGGCACTGACTCCGGAAACGGACGAATCCACGCACTACTTCTTTTCGYAGCCTCATAATTTCGCCATTGATGACCCCGAGGTGACGCTGGCAATCCACAACCAGGTCGTCACAGCGTTCCAGGAGGACAGCGATATGATTCATGCGCAAGATCGCATGTTGAAGTTGACTTCCGATTTCAAAATGATTCCGATCGGAGCTGATGCTGCTCTTTCGTATTTCAGGTGGCTGGTGGCGAATGYTTATAAGGCTGAGCAGGCGATAAGCAATCCCGTCAAGATCCAGGAGGTCTGAGATGAGCGACTGGAACCGCGTTCGAGTGATGGCGATCGTGAAAGCTGCTGACGCCATTATGGATATCCGCTTGCTGGCCTTGGACTGTCAACCTCTTCCTGTGGCCGACGCGGGCTCGCACATTGATGTTCGCCTGCCAAATGGTCTGATCAGGCAGTACTCCGTTCACCGGTACGATCCTTCGGACGGAAGCTACTCAATTGGGGTCGGATTGTCTGAGCCGTCACGGGGTGGCTCAGCGTTCATTCATGCACATCTGCGAGTTGGCGACCTGCTCGAAATTAGCGCGGTTCGCAATAACTTTCCGCTGGCACACGACGCAAGCACCTATTTATTTATCGCCGGCGGTATCGGCATTACGCCGATTCTTAGCATGATTCGTTGGTGCGATGCGAATGACAAACCATGGCAACTTCTCTATTGCGTCCGATCCCGGTCCCGGGCTGCTTACATCGAGCATCTTCCTCGTGGCGGAAAATTAGTATTTCACTCGGATGACGAAATGGCCGGTCGTCCCGATCTGCAGGCGTTTACTCGACAAGCAAAGGCAACGGACCACCTCTATTGCTGTGGGCCGTCACCGCTCATGAATGCGGTACGGGATGCCGCACAGGCTTACCTGCCTTCCGGCCAGGTGCATTTCGAGTTGTTTAGTGCACCTGAGTCGAATGCACCTGAAAAGGAACAGAACAAAAGCTTCGTAGTGGAACTTGCTCGCAGTGGCATGGAGTTAACCGTGCCAGCTGATACCAGCCTTCTAGATGCACTCGAAGAGGTGGGGATAATGGTGCCTTATTCCTGCCGGGAGGGCCTTTGCCGTACCTGTGAGTGCCGGGTGCTAGCGGGTGAAGTTGATCATAGGGACTATGTCCTCAGCGATGAGGAGCGTGCTTCCAATGCGGTCATTCTGCAGTGTGTTTCACGTGCCAAGTCATCAAGGCTGGTGCTTGATATCTGACTGACACTCCACGTCACTCTTTGATTGGTAGGCAAGAATGAGTAGTTGTGAACTGAATGCTATTCGTAATGAACTGCTCTCTCGAAGAGAAAATCCTCCTGGGTCGCTGCAGCAGGCTCGTATAGGTTTTGACCACTTGTGCAAGCGTTTTTCGCCTCCGCCTGATTGCAGCTCCACGGCGTCGACACTCGGTGGAGTTCCTGTGCGGAAGTTAACCTGTGTGGATTCCCAGCGCTCTTTGCTCTATGTCCACGGTGGTGGTTTCATGGTGGGCAGCGCTGAAGGTTTTGAGGGAATCGCCGGCACGCTTGCTGCCGGTACATCTTCCACGGCTTACGTGGTTGATTATCGACTGACACCTGAACATGCATACCCTGCTGCACAGCAAGATGTTCTGACTGCGTATGCGGCGTTACTCGCTAATTGCGAAGGAGCAAACGATATTGCATTGGTGGGGGATTCGGCGGGAGGCCATTTGATCATGGCCGCCCTGATTCACGCCAGGACCATGGGAATGGAAATGCCAGGTTGCGTGGTGCTGTTTTCTCCTTGGCTGGATCTGGCTCTTGCCGGAGAAAGCATCCATACCAAGATTGCAGTGGACTGCTTTCTTACACCTCAGAAGTTGCAAGCCAGTGCTGACGCCTACCTGGGAGATCAGGTCGAGACTGCTATCTTGGAGGCTGACCTGCAGGGGTTGCCGCCAATGATGATTCAAGTGGGGGAGTGTGAAATCCTTCTTGATGATGCAGTACGTCTGGCGAGAAACGCTGGATCAGCGGGCGTGGACACCAGGCTGGAGGTATGGCCCGGTATGTTTCATGTCTGGCAGGCATATGCGCCGGTGCTCTCCGAGGGGCGTGAGGCGCTCGCCGCTGCCGTCAATTTCATAAACGGGGTGCTGGTACGGCAAGGGGCGTTGGCGGTTGACTCTCGTTGC
>NZ_JBFUIC010000146.1:0-11191 GCF_056402075.1 Pseudomonas sp. P4_C3 | reverse complement strand
GGATATAACTGCTTGATATATCCCTGGATATCACCCTGCCAGCGCCCCAAGTTAAAGTGGGGTTAGAAAGTGTCACCTATAAATTTATATAAAAATTTAATATATACCTTCCCAGTGATTTCGCGAGTTATCAAAAATTTCACCGGAAGGGTTACTCCAGGGATAACGTTTCAATAATGTTGTTCGCCATGTACTGAGTTTGCTTTTGTCGCTATCAGTGGTGTTTCCTGCCGCCCATAAAGTCAGGCCATTTCCTTAGTCGGGTAGTGGCTTGCGCAGAGTCATGTATGTCGTCAAATCGTTAGTTGTCATCAACAACGTTCTGTATCAGGAGATGTATTGTATGCCTTTCACTCGGACTGTTATTGCTCTTTCTTTAGGTCTGATTATAGGGCAGGGGTATGTTCAGGCTGCGCCGCTGCTTTCTTTGGATAATGGTCAGTCTGAACGGGCCGTGGTAACCAGTAATGCATGGGTTGAAATTAACCAGGCGGCGTTTGAAAACAATATTCGTACGCTCCAGAACACCTTGACGAATAAATCACGGCTTTGTGCCATCCTCAAGGCGGATGCCTATGGTCATGGTGTCGCGTTATTGATGCCGTCTGTCATGAAAATGGAAGTACCCTGCGTAGGCGTTGCCAGCAATGAAGAGGCTCGAGTTGTACGTGAAAGTGGATTCAAGGGGGAACTTGTCCGAGTGCGTACAGCGACGTTGGCCGAGGTGGAAGGAGCATTGCCGTACAAGATAGAGGAGTTAGTCAGTAGCCTCGATTATGCTCGAGAAACGGCCGCTATTGCTGAAAAGCATGGGGGTCGCCTGAAGGTTCACTTGGCGTTGAACGCAGGTGGTATGAGTCGCAACGGCCTGGAAATGAGCACTGAACACGGTCGGCAAGAAGCCTTGGCGATCAATCGTTTGGCTCCTCTGGAGCTGGTCGGAATCATGACTCACTTCGCGGTGCAGGATAAGGATGATGTTCGGCAAGGGCTCAAGGCTTTCAATGAGCAAACGGCTTGGCTGATAAAGGCCGCCGGAATTGATAGAAGTAAAATCACTCTTCATGCGGCGAACTCTTACGCGACGTTAGAAGTGCCAGAGTCGCATTTGGACATGGTACGTGCCGGAGGCGCCTTGTATGGGATGATGGAACCTTCGCATGCCGAGTACAAACCGGTCATGCAGGTCAAGTCATACGTGGCGTCTGTTAATCAATACCCTAAAGGCAATACAGTGGGGTATGACCGAACAGTGACACTGAGTCGTGATTCAAAGCTTGCGAATATTCCAGTGGGCTATTCTGATGGCTATCGTCGAGCGTTTACCAATAAAGGCGTTGTCCTTATAGATGGGCAGCGTGCTCCAGTGGTAGGGAAGGTCTCCATGAATACACTCATGGTGGACGTGACAGATATCCCTGCTGCGCGCGCTGGCGATCAAGTGGTGCTCTTCGGTAAACAAGGCGACAGTGAGATCGCCCAGAGTGAACTTGAAGAACTCAGCGGAACATTGCTGGTGGACCTTGCTACCGTTTGGGGGAGTAGCAATCCCAAAGCCCTGGTGGCGGATAAAGCCTCCGACTAACCAGTGAGGGTGCTAGTCGCTACTGCGGTGGTAACGCTCACACAGTAGCGACTTTTGGCAGTGACGCCTTGAGGATTTGACAGATCTGTTCTCGTCAACACTCGTCGGCCAGGTGCGGTCCATGGATGAGATGTTCCCCTCTTCGGGCAGCCTCATTACTCACTGAATAACTTTCAAGTAATCCCTAAGCGCAATGAGCGGCGCTTCAAGCTGCTCCAACGTCCGCGCATTGCTGAAATCAGCTGACAACCGATGCAGCTCACGCCCTAGCAATGTGTCAACACCACCTATAGCGTCCAGCGCCAAACCTACACAGTGTGCCACTCTAAACTGAATACCCTCGACATCACCCCGGCGCACCAGCAAGCCAAATACCTCCCGCTCGTAATCACTCATGATCGGATCATCCCGCAAAATCGGACTTTCACCTTCAGTCTCATAGGCCAGCTTGAGGCCGAAAAGGGCAACGGTTTCCAGTGGCAATTCCATTGTGTGAATCCTTGATTCGTTAGCCGAGCGGGTTCGGGTTGTGGCGTTGAAAAGCAGGATCAAAGGATCGCAGCCTTCGGCAGCTCCTACAGGTCAGTGCGTTGTTAGGGCGTTGTCGGTGGGGTGTCAGGTGCTTTTTTGCGGGCGAAAAAAAAGGCCTTGCAAAGCAAGACCTTTCTTAATTTTGGTGCCCCGAGGGAGACTCGAACTCCCACTCCTTTCGAAAACGGATTTTGAATCCGCCGCGTCTACCAATTCCGCCATCAGGGCTCAATGGCGGCGAAGTATAGAGATGAGATAACCGCTGGTCAATCAGGTACATGGAGAATTTTTGATATTTCCGCTAGACTTCCCGGCCCTGCTAGACGACACCCCATCATGCGCGTTGCTGACTTTACCTTCGAGCTCCCTGATTCGCTGATCGCCCGCCATCCGCTGGCCGAGCGGCGCAATAGTCGCCTGTTGACCCTGGATGGGGTCAGCGGCGCCCTGGCACACCGTCAATTCACTGATTTGCTGGAGCATTTGCGCCCCGGCGACTTGATGGTGTTCAACAATACCCGGGTGATTCCGGCGCGGCTGTTTGGCCAGAAGGCTTCCGGCGGCAAGCTGGAAATCCTGGTGGAGCGGGTGCTCGACAGTCATCGCGTGCTGGCCCATGTGCGTTCCAGCAAGTCGCCCAAGCCTGGGTCGAAGATCCTCATCGACGGCGGTGGCGAGGCCGAGATGCTGGCGCGGCACGATGCGTTGTTCGAGCTTAAGTTCACTGAGGAGGTGTTGCCGCTGCTCGACCGTGTCGGGCACATGCCGCTGCCTCCTTATATAGACCGCCCGGATGAAGGCGCCGATCGCGAGCGTTACCAGACCGTCTACGCCGAGCGTTTGGGTGCGGTGGCGGCGCCGACGGCGGGGCTGCATTTCGATCAGGTGCTGATGGAGGCGATTGCCGCCAAGGGCGTCGAGACTGCGTTCGTGACCTTGCACGTCGGTGCCGGCACTTTCCAACCGGTGCGGGTCGAGAAGCTCGAAGACCACCACATGCACAGCGAATGGCTGGAAGTCGGCCAGGACGTGGTCGATGCCGTTGCCGCCTGCCGCGCTCGCGGTGGTCGCGTGGTGGCCGTGGGGACCACCAGTGTGCGTTCCCTGGAAAGCGCCGCCCGCGATGGCGTGCTCAAGCCGTTCAGTGGCGACACCGACATTTTCATCTACCCGGGCCGGCCGTTTCATGTGGTCGATGCCCTGGTCACCAACTTCCATTTGCCCGAATCCACGCTGTTGATGCTGGTTTCGGCGTTCGCCGGTTATCCCGAAACCATGGCTGCCTATAAGGCTGCCGTGGACAACGGTTACCGCTTTTTCAGCTACGGTGATGCGATGTTCATCACGCGTAATCCTGCGCCGACTGCCCCTAAAGAATCGGGCCCCGAGGAAACAGTATGAGTCGCACCTGTCGTATGTCTTTCGAGCTGCTGGCCACTGATGGCAAGGCTCGTCGCGGTCGTTTGACCTTCCCGCGCGGTACCGTCGAGACCCCGGCCTTCATGCCGGTGGGCACCTACGGTACGGTCAAGGGCATGCTGCCACGGGATATCGAGGCGACTGGCGCTGAAATCATTCTGGGCAACACCTTCCACCTGTGGCTGCGCCCAGGCACCGAAGTGATCAAGAAGCACGGCGACCTGCACGATTTCATGCAGTGGAAAGGCCCGATTCTGACCGACTCCGGCGGTTTCCAGGTGTTCAGCCTGGGCGCCATGCGCAAGATCAAGGAGGAGGGCGTGACCTTCGCTTCCCCGGTCGACGGCGCCAAGGTGTTCATGGGCCCGGAAGAGTCGATGCAGGTGCAGCGTGACCTGGGCTCCGACATCGTGATGATTTTCGACGAATGCACGCCGTACCCGGCTGACGAAGACGTTGCCCGCATCTCCATGGAGTTGTCCCTGCGTTGGGCCAAGCGTTCGAAAGAAGCCCATGGCGAGAATACGGCGGCGCTGTTCGGCATCGTTCAGGGCGGCATGCACCAGGACCTGCGCATGCGCTCCCTGGAAGGCCTCGACAAGATCGGCTTCGACGGCCTGGCCATCGGCGGCCTGTCGGTGGGCGAGCCCAAGCACGAAATGATCAAGGTGCTGGATTACCTGCCGGGCATGATGCCGGCTGACAAACCTCGTTACCTTATGGGCGTTGGCAAACCGGAAGACTTGGTTGAGGGTGTGCGCCGCGGTGTGGACATGTTCGATTGCGTGATGCCAACCCGTAATGCCCGCAACGGGCATCTGTTCATCGATACCGGCGTGCTGAAGATCCGTAACGCGTTCCATCGCCATGATGATTCGCCGCTCGATCCGACCTGCGATTGCTATACCTGCCAGAACTTCTCCCGCGCTTATCTGCATCACCTGGACAAGTGCGGCGAAATGCTGGGAAGCATGCTCAATACCATCCATAACTTGCGCCATTATCAAGTGCTTATGGCTGGTTTGCGCGAGGCTATTCAACAGGGTACATTGGCCGCCTTTGTCGATGCCTTCTACGCCAAACGCGGGCTTCCCGTGCCGCCTTTGGACTGAGTTTTCTGACCCCAAGATTCAACATTTGCAACTGGAGTGCTAAATGAGCTTTTTTATCTCTAATGCCATGGCTGACGCCGCTGCACCTGCTGCGGGCCCAATGGGTGGCGGTTTCGAGTGGATTTTCCTGGTCGGTTTCCTGGTCATCTTCTACCTGATGATCTGGCGTCCACAGGCCAAGCGCGCCAAAGAGCAGAAGAACCTGCTGAGCAGCCTGCAAAAGGGCGACGAAGTTGTGACCACCGGCGGCATCGCCGGCAAGATCACTAAAGTGGCCGACGATTTCGTCGTTCTGGAAGTTTCCGACACCGTCGAAATGAAGTTCCAGAAAGGCGCCATTGCCGCCACGCTGCCAAAAGGCACGCTCAAAGCGATCTAAGTTTCAACTTCATATTCAATCGACGGGGCGCGCAAGGCGCCCCGCGTCATAAACGGGCGGCGTGATGCTGAACAAATATCCTCTGTGGAAATACATTCTGATCCTGGCGGTGCTGGCGGTCGGTCTGATTTATTCCGCTCCCAATCTTTATCCTGATGACCCGGCCATTCAGGTCAGCGGTGCAAGCACTGCACTGCAAGTCAATCAGGCTGATCTGGACCGTGTGAGCGCTGCGCTCAAGGAATCCGGGATCAACGTCAAGGCTGCCACCCTGGCTGCCAACGGCAAGGGCGGCCTGATTCGCCTGACCAAGGCTGAAGACCAGCTGCCAGCCAAGGACGTCGTGCGCAAGGCATTGGGTGATGACTACGTCGTTGCACTGAACCTGGCACAAACCACCCCGCAATGGCTGCGCAACCTCGCTGCGCACCCGATGAAGCTGGGTCTGGACTTGTCCGGTGGTGTGCACTTCCTGCTGGAAGTGGACATGGAGAAAGCCCTCGACGCGCGCCTGAAAGTCTACGAAGGCGACGTCAAGAGCCTGCTGCGTAAAGAGAAGCTGCGCTATCGCAGCCTGCCGCAACTGGGCGGTGCTATCCAGCTGGGCTTCGCTGATGAAGACAGCCGCGAGCAGGCCCGTTCGATCATCCGCAAGAACTTCAACGATTTCGACATTGTTCCGGCCGACCTCAATGGTCAGGCGGTGCTGCGTCTGGCGATGACCCCGGCCAAGCTGGCGGAAATCCGCGAATACTCCATCAAGCAGAACTTGACCACGGTACGTAACCGCGTCAACGAGCTGGGTGTTGCTGAACCGATCGTTCAGCGTCAGGGCGCCAACCGCATCGTGGTTGAGCTGCCGGGCGTGCAGGACACTGCCGAAGCCAAGCGTATCCTCGGCAAGACGGCCAACCTCGAGTTCCGTCTGGCTGCTGAGCCGGGTGCTTCGAAAGCCACTTCCGAGGAATTCGAGTTCCGTGAAGGCAAGCGTCCTCCTGCGCTGATCGAGCGTGGCCTGATCATCACCGGTGACCAGGTGACTGACGCCAAGGCTGGCTTCGGCGAGCATGGCACACCGGAAGTGAACATTCGTCTGGATGGTCACGGCGGCGAGCTGATGAGCCGTGCGACCCGTTCGAACGTCGGCCGCAGCATGGCGGTGATCTTCATCGAGCAGCGTCCGATCACCACCTACACCAAGCAGATGGTCAACGGCGTCGAGAAAGACGTGCCGGTTCAGACCTTCAAGGAAGAGAAGAAGATCATCAGCCTGGCGACCATCCAGTCGCCGCTGGGTGCTCAGTTCCGCATCACTGGCCTGAATGGCCAGGGTGAGTCGTCCGAACTGGCGCTGCTGCTGCGTGCCGGTGGTCTGGCTGCACCGATGTACTTCGCTGAAGAACGTACCATCGGCCCAAGCCTGGGTGCCGACAACATCACCAAGGGTATCGATGCATCGCTGTGGGGCATGCTGTTCGTCTCGCTGTTCATCATGGCCATCTACCGCTTCTTCGGCCTGATCGCCACCGTCGCTCTGGCGGTGAACATGGTGATGCTGCTGGCCCTGATGTCGCTGCTGGGTGCAACGCTGACCCTGCCGGGTATCGCCGGTATCGTGTTGACCATGGGCATGGCGGTCGACGCCAACGTGCTGATCTTCTCGCGGATTCGTGAAGAGATCGCCGCCGGCATGACCGTGCAGCGCGCAATCAACGAAGGCTTCGGCCGGGCATTCACCGCGATTCTCGACGCCAACCTGACCACCTTGCTGGTCGGCGGCATCCTCTTTGCCATGGGCACCGGCCCGGTCAAGGGCTTCGCAGTGACCATGTCCCTCGGGATCTTTACCTCGATGTTCACGGCCATCATGGTGACCCGCGCGATGGTCAACCTGATCTTCGGCGGTCGTGACTTCAAGAAGTTGTGGATTTAAGGGGCTGCCATGTTACGTACAATCAACTTCATGGGCGTTCGCAACTTTGCGTTCGGCGTCACATTGTTCCTTACCGCACTGGCAATGTTCAGTGTCTTCCACAAGGGCATGAACTGGGGGCTGGATTTCACCGGCGGTACGCTCATCGAGCTGACCTACGAGCGTCCGGCCGATGTCACCAAGGTGCGTGAGCAGCTGGTGACCGCGGGTTATCACGAAGCCATCGTGCAGAACTTCGGTGCGACCACCGATTTGCTGGTGCGCATGCCTGGTGAAGACCCGCAACTGGGTCACCAGGTCGCCGAAGCCTTGCAGAAGGTGGGTGGCGAGAACCCGGCGACGGTCAAGCGTGTCGAGTTCGTCGGCCCGCAGGTGGGTGAAGAGCTGCGCGACCAGGGCGGCCTCGGCATGCTGATGGCGCTGGGCGGTATCCTGATCTACCTGGCGTTCCGCTTTCAGTGGAAGTTTGCGGTCGGTGCGATCGTGTCCTTGATCCACGACGTGATCGTGACCGTCGGTATCCTGTCGTTCTTCCAGATCACCTTCGACCTGACGGTGCTGGCGGCGGTACTGGCGATCATCGGTTACTCGCTCAACGACACCATCGTGGTATTCGACCGGGTTCGTGAGAACTTCCGTGTACTGCGCAAGGCCAGCCTGATCGAGAACATCAACATCTCGACCACGCAAACCCTGCTGCGGACCATGGCGACTTCGATCTCCACCTTGCTGGCGATCGCGGCCCTGCTGTTCTTCGGCGGCGACAACCTGTTCGGCTTCTCCATCGCCCTGTTCATCGGTGTTCTGGCGGGTACTTACTCGTCGATCTACATCGCGAACGTGGTGCTGATCTGGCTGAACCTGAGCACTGAGGATCTGATTCCTCCGGCCAACACCGAGAAGGAAGTCGACGACCGTCCTTGAAGGCAAAGTCTTTAAGCGATGTAGTCCAAAAAAGGCGCGAGTTGAACTCGCGCCTTTTTTTGTGCTCCAAGGCTGGGAGAAGCGCGGACATGTTCCGCATGTGATGGTCCAGGAGGTTCATGTGAACAAGTCGATGCTGGTTGGTGCTGTACTGGGTGCTGTCGGTGTAACTGCCGGGGGTGCTGTGGCCACCTACAGCCTGGTTAAAAGCGGCCCGGAGTACGCACAAGTACTCGCCGTTGAGCCGGTCAAGACACAAATCAAGACTCCACGTGAAGTATGCAAGGATGTAGCGGTCACCCGGCAGGCGCCGGTGAAAGATCAACATCAGATCGCCGGTACGGTGGTCGGTGCATTGGCAGGTGGTTTGCTGGGTAACCAGATCGGTGGCGGCACCGGTAAGAAGATCGCCACGGTCGCGGGTGCTGTCGGTGGCGGTTACGCCGGCAACAAGGTGCAGGAAGGCATGCAAGAGCGTGACACCTACACCACGACCCAGACCCGCTGTAACACGGTTAACGACATCAGTGACAAGGTTGTAGGTTACGACGTGCGGTATTCGCTGGACGGCAAGGAAGGCAAGGTGCGCATGGATCGTGATCCAGGCAACCAGATTCCGGTGGATAAGGAAGGCAAGCTGATCTTGTCGGAGAATCAGGCGGCTCAGTGATCTGCTGACGCTGGATAAAAAAGAAGCACCCTGCGGGGTGCTTTTTTTGTGCTCGCGATTTAAGCATCACCCCCAATCCCCTGTGGGAGCGAGCTTGCTCGCGATGACGGTGTCACATTCAGCATATGAGGTGACTGATACATCGCTATCGCGAGCAAGCTCGCTCCCACAGGGGTTTGTGGTGTTTTGAAGGGCAAATTCCAGGCATAAAAAAAGCACCCCGAAAGGTGCTTTTCTGTCGCGGGAAGCTTAGCGCTTCAGCGAGGCTGGCAGGTGCGGCTGGATCGCCGTCAATACTGCCTTGAAGCATTTGGTGTTGCCGGCAACGACGTGGCCTTTCTCAAGGAAGTCGTGACCGCCGGTGAAGTCACTCACCAAACCGCCGGCTTCCTGGATCAGCAGGGCGCCCGCAGCCATGTCCCACTCGGACAGGCCCGACTCCCAGAAGGCGTCGAAACGGCCGGCGGCCACGTAGGCCAGGTCCAGGCTAGCCGAACCTGCGCGGCGGATGCCGGCAGTCTGGCCAACCAGCGCGCGGAACATGCCCAGGTAGTTGTCGAGGTTGTCCATCTGGTCGTCACGGAACGGGAAGCCGGTACCCAGCAGGGCGCCGTCCAGGCTGGTGCGACCGCTGACGCGCAGGCGACGACCGTTCAGTTGAGCGCCGCGACCACGGCTGGCGGTGAATTCTTCCTGGCGAACCGGGTCCAGAACAACAGCGTGCTCAAGACGACCGCGGTATTTGCAGGCGATGCTGACAGCGAAGTGAGGAATGCCGCGCAGGAAGTTGGTGGTGCCGTCCAGCGGATCGATGATCCACAGGTACTCTTCGCCTTCGATGCCGGTGCCGGCGTGCATGCCGGTTTCTTCACCCATGATCGAGTGATTCGGGTAGGCCTTGCGCAGTGCATCGATGATTTTCTGTTCGGCAGCGCGATCCACCTCGGATACGTAATCCTTGGCGTCTTTTTCGTCGACCTTGATGGTATCCAGGCGCTCGATGGAGCGGAAGATCAATTCACTGGCGCTGCGGGCGGCGCGCAGCGCGATATTCAGCATGGGCTGCATGGATGTGTCACCTAAGGTTGTTAAAGAAAGCCGGGCATTCTATCAGAAAGTTTCTACAGGAGAAGGACGACGTTCGCTTTCATGGCTTAACGGTAGCCAGCGCTGTAAGATTCCGCTCCCGATTATCGTGTTCGAGAGCGCCTCCCTTGCTGCAAAACATTCGTGTCGTCCTGGTCAATACCAGCCATCCGGGCAATATCGGCGGGGCTGCGCGTGCCATGAAGAACATGGGGCTGTCGCGGCTGGTGCTGGTCGAGCCTCGTGTGTTCCCGCATCACGAGGCCGATGCCCGTGCCTCCGGTGCCGGGGACATCCTTGAAAACGCGCAAGTCGTCGCCACCTTGGAAGATGCCTTGGTCGGCTGCAACCTGGTGCTGGGTACCAGTGCCCGCGATCGGCGTATTCCCTGGCCGTTGCTCGACCCCCGCGAATGCGGAACGAAGGTGGTCGAGGAAGCCGGGCAGGGTGCGGAGATTGCCCTGGTGTTCGGTCGTGAAGACTCCGGCCTGACCAACGAAGAGCTGCAGCGATGTCATTATCACGTGCACATCCCATCAGACCCTGAGTTCAGCTCGCTGAACCTTGGGGCGGCGGTGCAGGTGTTGGGTTATGAAGTGCGCATGTCCTGGCTGGCGGCCCAAGGTCAGCCGAGCAAGGTCGAGAAGGAAGAAGTGGCTTCGGTCAAAAGCGCTGAGCTTGCGACCATGGACGAGCTGGAACGATTCTATGAGCACCTGGAGCAGACCCTGGTGGCCATCGAATTCCTCGATCCGGAAAAGCCACGGCACTTGATGGCGCGCCTGCGCCGGTTGTACGGACGCAGCTCGGTCAGCCGGGCGGAAATGAATATTTTGCGTGGCATCCTCACGGAAACCCAGAAAGCGGCCCGTGGCGAGCTCCTTAAGCGGAAGGATTAATGATGTTCGAGCGTTTGCGTGAAGATATCCAGAGYGTWTTCCAYCGWGACCCGGCKGCGCGTAACGCTTTTGAAGTCCTGACCTGCTACCCCGGCATGCACGCCATCTGGATTCACCGTTTGTCGGCGATGCTGTGGCGCGCGGACCTGAAATGGCTGGCGCGGCTGGTGTCGAACTTCGGTCGCTGGTTGACCGGGATCGAGATCCATCCGGGGGCCAAGGTGGGGCGTCGCTTCTTCATTGACCATGGCATGGGCATCGTTATCGGTGAAACCGCCGAGATCGGCGATGATGTCACTATTTACCAGGGCGTAACCCTGGGCGGCACCAGCTGGAACAAGGGTAAGCGTCACCCGACCTTGGGTGATGGCGTAGTTGTCGGGGCGGGCGCGAAGGTGCTCGGCCCGTTCACTGTCGGTGCCGGGGCCAAGGTGGGTTCCAATGCTGTAGTGACCAAGGAAGTGCCGCCGGGTGCCACTGTGGTGGGTATTCCGGGGCGGATCATCGTCAAGTCCGATGTCGAGCAGGACGCCAAGCGCAAGGCCATGGCCGAGAAGATCGGTTTTGATGCCTACGGCCTCAGCGAAGACATGCCCGACCCGGTGGCGCGTGCCATTGGTCAGCTGCTCGATCACTTGCAGGCGGTCGATGGG
>NZ_JBFUIC010000145.1:0-11303 GCF_056402075.1 Pseudomonas sp. P4_C3 | reverse complement strand
GCCCTGTGCAGTTGGTGCCCTGCACCGACTCCAGCAGTTGGCTGCCCACCGGCGTGAGATCGAGGCCGCAGGAATACAGCATCGTTCCTTGGGCATCGGTCAGATTGATATGACCCCTGGGGTTGTACGCCAGCAATCCGCGCATGACCTCCGCTGCCGCTGCGATCAACGCGCGATTGGCTGCCAGCGTCGCGGCCAGATCGGCGGGGGCGACAAACCGGTACGCACCATCCTCAGGGTTGAGGCCAGCACTGACGCTGCGCAGCCAGGAGTCCCAAATCACCTGCCGGACCCCGGCAGGACGATCGATACTCCCCCTCAGACACGCCAGCCAGGCCTGTTCCAGCTCTGCGATCGGTCCTTCGCTCAACGACGCCGGCCCGATTGCGGCGATGTAATCGAGGTCTTGCGCGCTAAAGGCCATCGGCGGTGGGTTCACTCTGCATCCCTATGTTCATATTTTCGACATGCCAGTATAGACATGTCATCAGAATGAACACTTAATTCAAATTCATATTATTAAACCCTTATAAATCAATTAGTTAAATATTGGCACAGCCCTTGCTCTCTGCTTTGTACCAGCGAGGACATTCCTGCTGTCGAGTCGTTGAACAACAATAAAAGGGAGTCATTTCATGAGTGCATCCAAAATCATCCGCCTGGGTCTCATCGGCGCCGGCCGCATGGGCAGCTTCCACGGTCAGACCGCGGCCCGGCACATTCCCGGTGCCTGCCTGGCCGCCATCGCCGACCCGACACCTGGCCAGGCCGCACGCCTCGCCRCAGAGTTGGGTGTACAGCGGGTCTACACCGATCCACAGCAATTGCTCGATGACCCGGAAATCGACGGCGTGTTGATCGCTGCCCCAGCCCGCAGCCATGCCGAATTGGTGATTAGTGCAGCACGGGCCGGCAAAGGGGTGTTTTGTGAAAAACCCATGGCCATTACCCTGGACGAAGCCGATCGCGCCATCGCTGCGGCTGCCGATGCGCGAGTGACGCTGCAGGTCGGCTTCAACCGTCGCTTTGCCAAAAGCTTCCGGGCGGCTCACCTGGACGTGGTCGCCGGACGTATCGGTACACCGCAACTGCTGCGCTCGCTGACACGCGATCCGGCCCTGAACAATCCCGCCGCCTCGCCGCAGTGGGTGATTTTCCTCGAAACCCTGATCCATGACTTCGATACCCTGCGCTACCTCAATCCCGGCGCCGAAGCGGTTGAGGTGTTTGTCATGGCCGATGCCCTGATCGCTCCGGACTTCAAGGACAAGGGTTTGCTCGACACAGCCGTGGTCACGATCCGTTTCGACAACGGCGCCATCGCCACCGCCGAGGCGAATTTCCAGGCGGTGTATGGCTACGACGTTCGGGGCGAAGTGTTCGGCAGCGCCGGCATGCTGAGCATGGGCAGCGTCAATGACTCTGACCTGGTTCGCTACCTGGCCGCTGGCATCCAGGCAGACACCCAGCGTATGGACACCGACCTGTTGCGTGATGCCTACGTGGCCGAGCTCAATCACTTTGTCGACTGCCTGCGCAGCGGCGAAAAACCACTGGCGAGCGGCGAAGATGCGAAAGCCGCACTGGCCATTGCCCGCGCCTGTATCGAGTCCTTCCAGCAGGGCAAAGCAGTGCGTGTACAAGGAGGCCGGCCATGAGTTTCACTCCGTTCAAACTGGCGATCAGCGCCGAAATGGTGTTCCTCGACCTGCCGTTCACCGAACGGGTCAAACGCATTCATGAACTGGGCTTCAGTGCCGAAATCTGGGGCTGGACGAGCAAAGACATTCCCGCCCTGGTCGCCACCGGCGCTGACTTCACCTCCATGACCGGCTACATCTCGGGCAATTTGACCGACTCCGAGGACATCCGGCACCTGCTCGACAGCGCACGGGAATCGCTGGCCGTTGCCGCCCAATTGAATTGTCCGAGCCTAAACCTGCATGGCACGGGTCTGGGCGATCAAGGCTTGCCAGTCAAACCCGTGGCTCACACCACCGGACGCATGTGGTTGAGTGCCTGCAAGACCCTGGAGAAAATCGCTCGCCTGGGCGAAAACGCCGGCCGGGTGTTCCTGCTGGAAAACCTCAATACCGAGGTGGATCACCCCGGCACGCCGTTCGCTCGCGCCGACGATACCCTGGCGCTGATCGAGGCCGTGGGCAGCCCTCATCTGAAGATGAACCTGGACCTTTACCATGCGCAGATTGGCGAAGGGAACCTGATCGAACTGATCCAGCGCGCCGGCAGCGCCATCGGCGAAATCCAGGTCGCTGACGTCCCAGGGCGCATGGAACCGGGCACCGGCGAAATCCATTACCCGGCCATTGCCAAAGCCTTGTTCCGTATGGGATACACCGGTGTCGTCGGGCTTGAGGGCTGGGCCAGCGGCGACAGCGAAGCGGCACTCGAACGTTTCCGGCAAGCGTTCACGCTGGATTGAGGAGCCTGCGGCGCGCCCGGACGTTGATTCTGCGCGCGCCAGCAGCCCTTACTCTTGATTTGATGAATGTCGACTTATAACAACAAAAGGAAAACCATCATGCGTCGCTGCACACTACTTTTTGCCACGCTGCTACTCGTCTTCAGCCAATGGGCCGCCGCCAGCTATCGCATCGGTGTCAGCATCGCCAGGGTCGACGACAACTTCATGACCTATGTGCGCAGCGGCCTGGAGGAAGCTGCCAAAAAGGACAACATCCAGATCCAGTTCGAGGACGCCCAGGGCGATGTGGTTCGCCAGCTCAATCAGGTCCAGGGCTTTCTCAACCAGAAAGTCGATGCGGTCATCGTCTTGCCCGTGGACACCGCCGCCACTGCCAACATGACCCGCGCCGCCGTCGAAGCGCAGACACCATTGGTCTACGTCAATCGTCACCCGGACGAACGCGTCTTGCCCAAAGGCGTGGTCACCGTGGCGTCGAACGACATTGAGGCCGGGCAACTGCAAATGCGCTACCTGGCCGAAAAACTGGGAGGTAAAGGCACCCTCGCGATCATCATGGGCGACCTCGCGCAAAACTCCACGCACGACCGCACCGAAGGCGTCAAACAGGTGCTCAAGGACTATCCCGGGATCACGATTGTCGAACAGCAAAGCGCCGAATGGCAGCGCAACAAAGGCATGGACCTGACCAGCAACTGGCTGCTGGCCGGTACGAGTTTTGATGCCATCGTCGCCAACAATGACGAGATGGCCATCGGCGCCGCCATGGCACTGCAGCAGGCCGGCAAAACCAAAGGCGAGATTGCGATTGTCGGCATCGACGGCCTGCCCGACGGCCTGGCGGCGATCAGGCGCGGGATGCTGGTGGCCTCGGTCTTTCAAGACCCCAAGGCCCAGGCGGCCACCGCGCTGCAAGCGGCCATCAAAATGATCAAGGGTGAGCCGGTCGAGACGGATGTCTGGGTGCCCTTCCAACTGATCACGCCGGAGCAGGTTGCCGTCTATGAGAAACATTACAAATAGCGCCCAACGCTAACCGTTGACGCCGCTATCCCAATCGGGAATCAGCGGCGTTTTTCGTTGGGTGAACAGCGTTGTGCGAAATCGAAAGACCAAACCGCAGGGCTTGCCACGCCATCACAAAGGAAGCGGCCTATCCTGAACGACCCGTTTCATAACGAGGGTCGAGGTCAACCGTTGTACGTTGGGCAAGGTCGAAAGGCTCTCATCGTATAGCTGCTGGAAGGCTGGCAAATCCTGAGTGATGACGTGCAGCAGATAGTCCGGCTCCCCGAATAACCTCTGGGCATCGACCACTTGCGGGATCTCGACGAGCGCCGTCTCGAAAGCCTCGACAGCTTGCCTGTCTCCCTCACGAAGCGTGGCAAACACCATCGCTGAAAAATTCAGGCCGAGTGCGCCTGGGTCCAGCTGTGCTCTGTAGCCAAGCAACACACCCGACTCTTCCAGTGCCCGTACTCGCCGATGACAAGGGGAAAGGCTCAGCCCCACTCGCTCAGCGAGTTCAGTGACCGAAAGGCGACCATCCTTTTGCAGCTCAGAAAGAATCTTTCGATCAATCCTGTCCATTTAGAAGAATCTCCCCTATCAGCTCTTATTAACGATTATTTTTGAAAATTAATTCTAACAACATTTCATTATTCTTCCCCTCACCATTAACGCCGCACTCCCTTGACCAAAGATGAGGCGGCCTGTGATTCGCGGAGCGGGACGATGCAGAGAGCGGTGTGTCATCAACGGGAGTGCCTGGCGCCATGACCTTCAATATTTTTGTTGCTTTCTGGGCGGTGTCGATTCTGTTCGTCATCACGCCCGGTCCAGATTGGGCGTACACGATTTCGGCGGGTTTGAAGGGCCGGGTCATCTTGCCCGCTGTGGGCGGGCTTTTATCCGGCCATTTGATGGCAACCGTGATTGTTGCCGCGGGTGTTGGCGCGCTGGTCGCCAGCCACCCCGTTGTCTTGACGGTGCTTACGGTTGCC
Source organism: Pseudomonas sp. P4_C3 (assembly GCF_056402075.1). Lineage (NCBI taxonomy): Bacteria > Pseudomonadati > Pseudomonadota > Gammaproteobacteria > Pseudomonadales > Pseudomonadaceae > Pseudomonas > Pseudomonas sp. P4_C3. The sequence continues at coordinate 6,854 of NZ_JBFUIC010000145.1, read as the reverse complement.
GGGGCGGCTTATCTTTTCTGGTTAGGCATCAACATGCTTGCCCGTCCCTCCACACCACATGCTGACGACATCCAGGTGTCGGGCTCCTGGAAACGCTGGGCGATCAAGGGGCTTTGCGTCAGCGGGCTGAACCCGAAAGTGTTCCTGCTGTTCCTGGCGCTATTGCCACAATTCACCGACGCAACCGCTACCTGGTCTGTCCCAATGCAGATGATTGCGTTGGGGCTCGTCCACACCGTCAGTTGTGGCGTTATCTATCTGCTGGTTGGATTTGGCTCACAGGCCGTTCTCCAGGCACGCCCAGCCGCCGCTCAGTGGGTCAGTCGTTTCTCTGGAGCGGCCATGATCATCATCGCGGTCGTTCTGCTCACCGAGCAGATGTCGGGTTAATCCATTTTTCAGCGAGACAACCACAATGAGTGACCAACCTCCACCCTATGGCAGCGCCCCTCCAGCCCAACCGGCGACACGCGTGCGAATCCCGCATCTGAAACAGATGAAAGTGCGGGGTCAAAAATGGGCGATGCTCACCGCGTACGACATGTACAGCGCAGCCATTTTTGAAGAAGCCGGAATACCTGTGCTGCTGGTGGGCGATTCAGCCTCTAATAATGTCTACGGCAATGAGTCCACGCTTTCGGTCACCGTTGACGAACTTATCCCCCTGGTTCGCGCGGTCACCCGTTCGACACGGCGGGCGCTGGTGATTGCGGATCTTCCTTTCGGCTCTTACCAGGCCTCGGCGGAACAATGCTTTCACACATCCGTCCGTTTCATGAAAGAAGCCGGTGCGCATGCGGTCAAACTGGAGGGCGGGATCGAGGTGCTGCCTCAGATCGAGAAGCTCGTCAGCGCAGGCATACCCGTCATGGCGCATATAGGCTTCACACCACAGATGGAACATCAACTGGGTGGCTATCGCGTCCAGGGCCGTGGCGAGGATGCGYAGCGCCTGATAGACAGTGCCAAAGCGTTAGAAGCAGCGGGCGCATTCGCTATCTTAATCGAGATGGTGCCGGGTGATGCAGGTCGAGCGATCACCGAAGCGATTTCAATTCCGACCGTCGGGATTGGCGCGGGTAACCAGTGCGACGCTCAGGTTCTGGTCTGGCAGGACATGGCCGGACTACGCACTGGCCGCATGCCACGATTCGTCAAACAGTACGCCGACCTTCGCTCGGTACTTCGCACCGCGGCAAGGGACTTTGCACTTGAGGTGGAAGCAGGAACATTTCCTGGCCCCGAACATACTTTTTAACCAGGGAATCGTTATGAAGAGCCCAAGAGAACGTGCTGCCGAAGGCCTACAGGTCGGAGACCGGTTCACGATAGTACGCTGCTTTTCAGATGACGATATTCGTCAATTCGCGCAGATTTCCCGAGACTACAATCCGGTTCACTGCGATGCGCGCTACGCCGTAATTCGAAGGTTCAAGGAGCCCATCGCCCACGGTCTTCTGACAGCCAGCCTCGTCACCGAAATTGGCGGGCAAATCGGTTGGCTGGCAACGGGGATGAGTTTCGCGTTCAAACGACCGGTGTATGCGGGAGAACAGATCACCTGCCATTGGCTCATCGCTGACATCGATGAACGCGGTCACGCAACAGCCGAAGTCAGGATACTCAACGCAGAGGGAATCACAGTGCTGGAGGCGACGACGACTGGTGTGCTACCCGGAACTGAAGAACGTGAATGCCTCAAACAGATGATTGCTGACGGAGATCCCACCAACGGTGCTGCCGGATCCGCCGGTTGATGGTATTGCGAAGCGAGAGCCAGAACTGGCCCTCGCTGTTTTTGCAGTCAAATTCAGCGCTTGAGTTTGCGCTTGTTGCGGTATTGGTCGATGACCACCGCGACCACGATGATCAAGCCTTTGATGATGTCCTGGATGTAGGCATCGACCCCGACGAAAGTGAACCCGCTGGCCATCACCCCGAGGATCAGTGCACCGATGACCGTGCCGGTGATGCGCCCCACCCCGCCCGCCAGGCTGGTACCGCCAATGACCGCGGCGGCAATCGCATCCAGTTCATAGGACATGCCCATCCCGGCCTGCCCGGTGGCGGCACGGGCCGAAGCCACCACGCCCGCCAGTCCCGCCAGCAACCCGGCGATGCTGTAGACGATGACCAGATGGCGTTTGACGTTGATACCGGACGTACGCGCCGCCTGCATGTTGCCGCCGATGGCGTAGGTGTATTTACCGTACTTGGTGTAGCGCAGCGCGATATGGAAGATCACCGCCACCACCAGAAAAATGATCACCGGCATCGCGCCGTGACCGATGGCCGTGTAGGAGTCCGATAGCATGCTCACCGGCTGGCCTTCGGTGTAGTAACGCGCCAGGCCACGGGCCGAGACCATCATGCCCAAGGTGGCAATGAACGGTGGAATCCCGGTAATGGCAATGATGCTGCCGTTGATTGCCCCCGCCAGCAGCCCGACACCGAGCCCGACAATCACTGGAATCCACACCGGCAAGTCAGTCAGCGACGGGAATACCGCACGGGCGAAGTCCGAGGTCTGGGCCAGGCTGGCGGCAATCATCGCCGACAACGCCAGCACCGAGCCAGATGAGAGGTCAATGCCGGTGGTGATGATCACCTGGGTCACGCCGATGGCCAGCAGGCCAATGATCGACACTTGCAGGATCATCAATACCAGCCGTTGGGAGTTCATCAGGAAGCTCTGGTCGCGCACGATCCAGCCGAATACCTCGAACACCAGGCCGATGCCAATCAGCACCAGGAAAATACTCAGTTCAGTCGGAAAGCGCCGGCGACTCTTGACCGGTGCCGTTGCCGGTTTGTTTTCCAGTATCGCGTTCATAACCACTCACCCTTCAAATGAAATCAGTGTGGCGAGGGAGCTTGCTCCCGCTCGAGTGCGCAGCGCTCGCCAGTTCTACGGTAAGTCCGAGACATTGGGGCCGCTTCGCAGCCCAGCGGGAGCAAGCTCCCTCGCCACAGGAACCGTGCTCACCTTTGATTTAATGACACTGGGACATGCCCGAGGCCAGTTGCATCACTCGTTCCTGAGTCGCTTCGCTGCGATCGAGGGTGCCCATCAGGTCGCCCTCGTGCATGACCATCACCCGGTCGCTCATGCCGAGCACTTCCGGCAGCTCCGAGGAAATCATGATCACCGCCATGCCTTCGCTGGCGAGGTAGGAAATGAGCCGGTAAATCTCGGCCTTGGCGCCGACATCGATACCGCGGGTCGGCTCGTCGAGAATCAGGATTCGTGGATTGGTCATCAGCCAGCGCGCCAACAAGGCTTTCTGCTGATTGCCGCCGGACAGCGTGTCGATGCACTGCTCCAGTGACGGTGTTTTCACACGCAGCTTTTTGCACATGTCCTCGCACAAGGCGCGCAACGCTTTCTGCTGGATAAAGCCGTTGCCGACGTAATGCGGCAGCACTGCCATCTCCATGTTTTCCAGTACCGACAGGCACGGGAACAGGCCGCTGAGCTTGCGATCCTCGGTCAACAGGGCGAAGCCCTTCTCGATGGCCATGTGCGGATCGGTAATGCGCACCTCTTCACCGTCGAGGCGAATCTCGCCACCGTCGCTCGGGGTGATGCCAAAGATCGCCTCGGCGACGTTGGTCCGCCCCGAGCCCATCAACCCGGCAATGCCGAGGATCTCGCCGGCATGCAGATCGAAGGACACGTCCTTGAAAATGCCATCGAGCTTGAGGTCGCGCACCGACAGCAGCAGATCGCCGATCGGCGTCTCGCGTACCGGGAACAACTGGCTCAGTTCACGCCCGACCATCATTGAAATCAGGCTGTCGCCGTCCATGCTGTCGGCCCGCTGCAGGCCTATGTAGGCGCCATCGCGGAACACCGCCACTTCATCGGCGATAGCGAACACTTCGTTCATTTTGTGGGTGATGTAGATGATGCCTTTGCCCTGGCTTTTCAGGTCGGCAATGATCGAAAACAGGTGGGCGACTTCCTTGTCGGTGATGGCCGAGGTCGGTTCGTCCATGATCAGGATGTCGGAATCGTAAGACACCGCCTTGGCGATCTCGACCATCTGCCGTTCGGCGATGCTCAGATTGCCGACCTGCTCTTCGGGGTCAAGGTTGATCCGCAGGCGCTCCAGCAGTTTCGCCGTGCAGCGGTGCATTTCCCGGTGGTCGATCATGTGGAAGCCGTTGAGCTGCTCACGACCGATCCAGATGTTTTCGGCGATGCTCATGTGCGGCATCAAGTTAAGTTCCTGGTGGATCATCGCGATCCCGGCCTGCAGCGCCGCCAGTGGCGTTTCAAACACCACCGGCTTGCCCCGCAGGCGCAGTTCGCCGGCGTCCGGCTGGTAGATACCGGCGATGATTTTCATCAGGGTGGATTTGCCGGCGCCGTTTTCGCCCATCAAGGCCAGCACGGAACCGGGGCGCACCCGCAGTTGCACATCGGACAACGCCACCACACCGGGAAAACCCTTGCTGACGTTGATGATCTCCAGCAGGTACGGCTCATCGACAGGTATTGCAGTTGGCTGGACACCCTTCAAAGGGGTGCTCGAAGCAGTCGCTGAAGCGAACATGATCAGGTACTCCATCAGCAAGGTCGCGGTTGCCACCTTGCGTGTTTATTGTTGTTATTGAACGGACGGACTATTTGAACTGGTCAACGTTTTGTAGCGTGATCAAGCGATACGGCACCCACACGGCCGGCTCGACCGGCTCGTTTTTTGCCATTTTCACTGCCGTCTCGATCGAACCGTCGGCCTGACCCTTGGCGTCCTGGAACACCGAGACGACCAGAGAGCCCTTCTTCACTGCGTTCAAACCGTCAGGCGTACCGTCGACACCGGCGATCAGGATGCTGCCCTTTTCAACTCCGGCCTGTTGCAGAGCCATCGCGGCGCCAATGGCCATCTCGTCGTTGTTGGAGACGACCGCGTCGAACTTGCGGCCCTGGGTCAGCCAGTCGTTGACCAGGGTCATGCCCTTGTCCCTCAACCAGATGCCGGTTTGCTCTTGCTCGATCTTGATGTTCGGGTACTTGGCCAGCACCTCTTTGACGCCCTTGGTACGGTTGGTGGTGGAGTTGTTCGCCAGGTCGCCCAGCAGAATCACGATGTCGCCCTTGCCGCCCATTTTGTCGGCCAGGTATTGCATCTGCATCTGACCGGCCTCCAGATCGTTGGAGGCGACAGTGACCACGCCTTTGGGCAGGTTCAGGTCATCGGGACGGCGGTTGACGTACACCAGCGGAATGCCGGCCTTGACCGCCGATTCGGTGATTTTTTTGGTCGCGGCGGTATCCACCGGATTGACCACGATGGCGTCGACCTTCTGACTGATGAAGCTTTCTACCTGGCTCAACTGCCGGACCACGTCGCTGCGCGCGTCTTCGAACTGCAGCTTGACGCCATCGGGATAGGACTTGGCTTTGGTGTCCATGGACTCACGCAGGTAGGTCAGCCAGGTGTCATCGAACTGCGACATGCTGACGCCGATCTTCATGTCAGCGAGTGCAGCGCCGCTGGCGAACATCAGGGACAAGGCGAGTGAGGCGAAACGGATCTTGGTCTTCATGAAAAGTCTTTCTCCACATTTTTGTTGGTTTTATGGATAAGGCGTGACGATTTCAGTAAGCGGACAAGCGGGAAAAGAGTTGGAACCGGGTGCGAGGCAGCTCGCTGGAAATGACTTTATTGGAAAATATTTTCTATATCAACTCATTTTAGAATTTTATTCTGATTTTGTTCCATGACTCTCGAACGGGCTCAATTGCACCACTTGATGGCGCTCGAAACTCAGCCGCGCAGCGTCTAGCACGCGGGTGGTCGCCAGTGCATCACGGGCCTCCACAGGCAGTGGGCCACCGCTCTGCAATGCGGCTTGCAGCTGTAAATAGAACTGATTCCAGCAACCACGCTCGGAAGGAACTCTTTCGCGTACTTCGCCCTGTTCGAACCAGCCCCAGCGGCGATGCTCTTCCACGCCCCAGCGTTCACCTTCGGATTTCGGTGTGAGCCCGGCGAGCGCCGACGCCTCCTGCCCGTCCAGGCCATCGACGCTGTAGCAACCCTGAGTTCCGGTCACCCGAAAGCGCGGGCCGGGGGTGTTCTGCAGGCAACTGCCCCCCAGGTGCGAGGTCACACCGCTAGCGTGGGTCAGGGACATAAAGAAGCCGTTATCGAACGTCTGGTCTTTCTCCAGATAATCCAGTTCGGCGTAGACCCGCGTCACCGGACCGAACAACAACAACGCCTGATCCACCAGATGGCTGCCCAGATCCCGCAGGAAACCACCGCCACTGCCGTTGTTCACCGACTGTGGCGAATAGCGCTCAATCCGCGATTCAAAACGGGTGACCTGGCCCAGCGCCCCGGACTCGATGAGTTTGCGCACCGTGAGGAAGTCCGAGTCCCAGCGCCGGTTCTGATAGACGCTGAGCCGCACACCCTGGCGCTCGGCCATGGTGATCAGGGTTTGCGCCTGTTGCGCATCGGCAGCGAACGGCTTGTCGCTGACCACCGCCACGCCGTGTTCGATGCCGTCGAGCACCAGTGCCGGACGGCCCTTGAGTGGTGTCGACACCACCAATACATCGATCCCCGCTTCCACCATCTGGCCGATGCTGTCGAAGGCCGGCACGCCGGGGTGTTCTACCGCCAGTAACTGGCGCCGCTCCGTTGAACGGGTAACCACACCGACGAAGGTTGCACCCGGCAAACTGCTGATCAGTGGAGCATGGAAAAACCGGCCGCCATGGCCGTATCCGACGAGTCCGATGCGCATGAATCAACTCCTTCTTATTGTTATGCACCCCATGTAGRAGCTGCCGAAGGCTGCGATCTTTTGATTTTGATTTGGCTTTTAGAAACAAG
>NZ_JBFUIC010000144.1:0-11326 GCF_056402075.1 Pseudomonas sp. P4_C3 | reverse complement strand
ACCTGGTGATCAACGGTGGCGCGATCATCGGCGTCAGTGGCCCGATGAACGAGGGCATCGACGGTATCGAAAGAATTGGCGTCGGCAGCGTCGAATTGATTCCGGTGGCGGCGCCGAATCATCCACTGGCATCAAGCGATGTGAATGTTCCGGGCGCCGGGCGAGAGTTCACGCAACTGGTGCTGTCCGACCGCTCGCTGCTGACCAAGGACAAGGATTTCGCCGTCCTCAGTAACCGCACCTGGCGCCTGGCGGACCTGGGCGCCAAGCACATGCTGCTGCGTGAAGGTATTGGCTGGGGGAACATGCCCCGTCCGATGGTCGAGGAAGACCTGCAGGCCGGTCGGCTGGTACGTCTGAACTTGCCGGAATACCAGAGCGGGATTTATGCCTTTGACGTCATTTACCGCACGGATCTGCCACCGGGACCGGCCGCGAGATGGCTGATTGAGCGATTCATTCGACAAAGCTCAGCGCAGGAGGCATCCGCTTGAGGGTGTCACTTGTCGATTCACGACTCGTCGGCGACCACTCTCACTCTGTGGCAATCGGACGGCCCAAGTTTTTGACCGCTCGAGGAGCGAACTTCAATCGGCATCAGGGACTGGCCGAACGTATTGTCCAACAACACAGAACGCGTCTCTTCCCGCGTGAACAGGAAACGCTCGCCCCACTGCCTCATGCTGACCACAACCGGAAAGATCTCCTGGCCTTTCTCCGTCAGGACGTACTCCTTGTAGGCACTGCCATCCGAAGCAGGTTGAACGTCGAATACACCGACCTCAACCAGGGTTTTCAGGCGCGATGCCAGGATGTTTTTGGCCACCCCCAGGCTTTTCTGGAATTCGCTGAATCGGCGAATGCCGTCAAACGCATCGCGAATGATCATGAGCGACCATCGATCCCCAATGGCTTCCAGTGTTCGTGCTACCGGACATTCGCTGCTGTGCGATGAAGCGTCTTCGACCATCGTGTTTACCTTTTGGATAAGGGCTGCCAAGCCTGTCGTTCAATTTTGAGCAATGTGGTTGCAATTTGAAACCTGATTCAGTAACAATGGAATCCGGTTTTTAATTGAAACCAGTTTAACGCCACGGAGGCTCATGTGACAGCAGATGCCGACTCAGCCACCCAGCCTTTCGTCACGCAGGCTTCGGGGCTTTCTCCGTCACTCACGTTTTTATTTTCGGTCACCTGCGCGCTGGCAGTCGCCAACGTTTATTTCGCACAACCCTTACTCGACTCAATGGCTCAGAGCCTGGGTGTGGCCTCATCCATGATCGGCTTTGTAGTGACGGCTACCCAGGTCGGTTACGCGCTGGGGTTGCTGTTCATCGTCCCGCTGGGTGACTTGTTAAACCGTAAAGGGCTGATTCTGACTCAAGTGCTGCTGTCGGCGATTGCGCTGGCGGGGGTCGGCGCAGCACAGCAATGGTTGACCCTGTTGGGGGCCATGATCGTTGTGGGTTTGCTGGCAGTGATGGTTCAAGTGCTGGTGGCCTATACCGCCGTGCTGGCAACGCCGTCACAACGTGGCCAGGCCGTGGGAACCGTCACCAGTGGCATTGTCCTGGGCATACTTCTGGCGCGATTCACCTCCGGGCTGATCGCCGATCTGGCGGGCTGGCGCGCCGTGTATTTCGTTTCCTCGGGATTGATGCTGACCCTCGCGGCAGTGTTCTGGAAAGTCTTGCCTCCCGCAGTGACGCCACGCAGTCGATACACCTACCCGGCACTCATCCGGTCGCTCTTCACGCTGTTCATGACCGAACCGGTCTTGCGCATCAGGGGCCTGCTGGCCTTGCTGATCTTTGCCGCTTTTTCCGTGCTCTGGACATCCATGGTGCTGCCGTTGAGCGCCCCGCCGCTGTCGCTTTCACACACGGTCATCGGCCTGTTTGGCCTGGCTGGCGTCGCCGGTGCCCTGGCTGCCAGAAGATCCGGTCGCTGGGCCGATCAAGGTATGGGGCAACGCGTTACGGGCATTTCGCTGGCGATCCTGACGCTGTCCTGGTTGCCCATCGCCTTTGCACAGTCGTCACTGATCGCCCTGGTTTGCGGGGTGCTTTTGCTCGACTTCGCGGTGCAAGCCGTACACGTCACCAACCAGAGCCTGATTTTCGCGGCACGACCCGACGCGCAAAGTCGCATGGTCGGTGCCTACATGTGCTTTTACTCGGTGGGCAGTGCACTGGGCGCTGCCGCCGCGACGCAGGTTTATGCGCTATGGGGCTGGATAGCCGTCAGCCTGCTGGGCGCCTCGATCAGCGCGACAGCCCTGGTGCTGTGGTTTTTTACGTTGCAATTGTCAACGATCCATCAAGGAAGATCCGTATGAAAACCCGACACCTATTGCTCGCCATTTCGATGACGGCCATATGGCGCGTGAATTTCTCGGCGATCAAACTGGGACTCGCCACTGTCGTCTTGGCGTCGGTTTGTACGAACAACGCGCCCTCAATGCAGTGCTCAAGCGTTTTGAGCGATGCCCGTCGTGACAGCAGCACGATCTGGAGACCTTCCGGGCACGGCTCAAGCGTGGGGTGTTTTCCGCGCTCAAGCTTTCGCCATTAGCTCACACGATTTGGATGACGGTCAGCTATGTGGCGGTTGCAGCGCTTCTCGTCAGGCAGAAATCGGCCAGAAGCGGCCATTCGCACCTGCTTTACCGTGCCGTCTAGCAGATTACTTTTCCCTCTCCAAACCAGACTGTTGCGGCCAAATCCATCCGCACTGTATCTGCTCCTGCCTATCTACTACTGGTTAGCATGACTCCTCACTCACGGACTTATGCCCTATGCCGGATACCACTGACCTTTATCTGTTCATTGTTGCCGCCTTGCTGTTGTTGATCGTTCCTGGCCCTAACATGGCCATCGTCAGCAGCCATGCTGTTGCTCATGGATGGCGCGCCGGCCTCGCCGCTGCGCTAGGAATAACCCTGGCTGACGTGCTGATGACCATCATGGTTAGCGCAGGCCTCGGTGCGTTAGTGATGAGTTGGGCGCCGGCGTTTGACTTGCTGCGCTGGGCCGGCGCTGGTTATCTGATGTGGCTGGCGTGGCAGGCATTGAAGACTCCTTCTACGGATACTCAGTCTCAAGCTACACAGGCCTCGATGAGAAAGATCTTTGCCCAAGCCACGCTCAACAGCTTGTTAAACCCCAAGGCGCTGTTGTTTTTCATGGTGTTTCTGCCGCAGTTCGTCACCGCAGGTACCGGTACTGTCACCTCGCAATTGATGTTCTTGGGGTTATTGCTTGCACTTATCGCATTGATCTTTCATGCCCTACTCGGATTTTGTGCCGGACAGCTGCATATGCGCCTTCGCGAAGGCATGATCTCCAAACGCCTGGGAGCCTATAGCTTCGCTGCGGTTATGACAGCGCTGGCGGCACGTTTGCTTCTACTTAATCGACCACTTTAAAAGGAGCGAGACATATCGGCTTAACGCAATTGCCGGGGTGTTGCGTTAAGCATTTTTTTCATCAATCGCCGCAAAGATGTGGTATCCCGGTATCCGACGCGTTCGGCAATGGTATCGACCGAGTATTTACTGTTTGCCAGCAGCTCCCGGGCTTTATTGGCCTGGACACGCTGGATCAGCCGCAACGGGCTGTAGCCGGTAGCCTTGTGTATGTGTCGAGACAACGTTCGCTCTGACAAGCCAAAGTCGAATGCGAGTGTACTGACGTTGATGGTCGCCGGTAGTGAGGCTTCGATATGAGCCGTCAGCTTTGCGATCAATTCATTTCCCTGAGCCATCATTGCCGGAACCATGAAGGGCGATTGTCGATCATCCTTGATGAAGTCAACGACGGCTTATGGGGAGCCAACGGAGCAATCTGGTATTTGGCCGATTTCACTCAGGCGGCCGGGTACCGACATCTGCAGGGACTGACGGGGAAGTAAGGCAGCAAAGATCCATTGGCTTGTACGACATGCAGAGCGCTAGCTCGAGTGGCAGCGTTGGGGCACTTTCTGACGGTCGTCGTGACAGGCAGCACAGCCAAAAGCGGTCACTCGTGAATGCTCCAGGACGCGAATCTAATCAGTGGCGAGTAAACCGGTCGCCACTGAACGGAATGGCTACTCCGTAATTTCAACCTTATCCAACACCCGATTCACCGATACTTTCCGGTAAAGGGCTTCCCCCATGATGCGCCGTTTAATCTTCCTCGAAGCGCTTACTGGGTAGGTTCGTACAGAGTTTCACAGTCCCCGGCCTTCCTGTTACCGGAGTTACAAGCCCGACTCCCCTTACGCCGCCTGCCGCCGCATGGTCAGAATGGCAGCACCGAAACCGATGAATGTCGACCCCACCACCCGGCTAACCCAGCGGGACAGCGCAGGCCGGGTCAGCACACCCTTGGCCCGCGAGGCGAGCGCGGCATAGAGGCTCAGGGACGACACCGACAATGCCATGAAGATCGAGGTGAGGATCAGAAATTGCGGCAGCAATGCCGTGCTCTGATCGATGAACTGCGGAAACAACGCGGTGAAGAACATCGTCGCCTTGGGGTTGGTCACCGCCGTCAGGAAGGCCGATTTGTACAGCTTGGAGCGAGTCGGCCGGCTTTTCTTCAAGTTATCCTGAATCCCGTCCGGGAGCATCGGGCCCTTTTTGAACAATTGTCTGATGCCCAGGTAGAACAAATAACCGGCACCGATGAATTTCACCGCATTGAACAACCATTCGGAACTGGCGAGCAGCGCCCCCAGCCCCAGCATGGCAGCGGACGACAGGCAGAACAGGCCACTGGCGTTGCCGAGCGATGACCATATGGCGCTGCGCTGCCCATGGGCCAGGCTATTGTTGATCGCCATCAAGGTCGCAGGCCCTGGGCTGGCGATAGCAATCGCGGCGACCAAGGTAAAAGTCAGAATCGAGTGAGAATCCATTTTCAAAGCTCGTGGTGGTGAGGGCTGGCATATTACAGGAGCGAGCGGGACAACGAGTTAAGTGGTGCTCGGTTTCCCAGGCGGTAATTGGATTGAAAGCGCTCCTTGCCCACCGACAGCTATTGTGGATTCAGCCCCTTCGTAACGCTGGGAAGCTACAGTGACGTTTACCATAAGGACATGCTGAAATGAACGCGCGAAAAATTTTAGTCACAGGTGCTGCGGGCCGAATCGGCAGCGCTTTTTGGAAAGCGCACTACGATAAATCAGATTTGCGTTTAGCCGACATGGATGTATCAACACTTCCGCAATCGGCACAACGTTTCGCTCTCGACATCAGCGTTCAAGCCAGTTGCCTTGAAGCTTGCGAAGGCATACATACAGTGATTCATCTAGCTGCTGACCCTCGCCCAGACGCCGATTTCATGACCTCCCTGCTCCCTGTGAATATTGTGGGCACCTACAACATGCTATTCGCCGCAAAGGCTCAAGGCTGCGAGCGCTTTATATTTGCGAGCAGCGCTCAGGCTATCGAAGGTTATCCAGAGGATGTCCAGATACATGAATGTATGGCACCTAAGCCAGGCAATCTATACGGGGTCAGCAAAGCGTTCGGGGAAGCGCTGGCTTCGATGTATGCAAACGATGGTCAAATGACAACAATCGCAGTCCGTATTGCAAACGTAGCTATATTTCACCAAGGGGAAAACCACAGTCACAGGGATGTAGCTGCTTTTATTAGTATCAGGGATGTTGTCGCACTACTTAGAAATTGCGTCGAGGCCGAGCTGAGCGGATTTCATGTTATCCACGGGGTCTCAGATAACAGATATAAGCGACTTTCTATCGAGAAGACCAGAAAAGTTGTGGGGTACGCCCCCCTTGATGATGGATTTGAGATTCTGGAAGGACACGCTCAACCTGACTGAGCACCAGTAACTTCCTCTTCAACTGACTACGTCAAGAACGGCCAACTGATCTGGCAGGAGTTGGCCAGGAACAGGCAGTGACGTATGACCATGAAACCAGTGACGTTCCACTCAGTTTCGATAACAGCTCTCAGACCAACAAATCGACGGTCTGCAACATGCGCCGATAAGGAGATTGCGCATGCCCCATCTCCAGGTGAATGGTTTCGATCAGACACTCCAGAAACCGCTCGGCCGCCGGCCGCAGGGGCTGCCCGCTTCGGCTGATGGCGCCAACCGAGGCACTGCCGACCGGCTCGCGCAGAGGCAAGGCGCACAAGCCTTCGCGCTGAGCACATATCTCCACCAGCGGCCAGGGAAAGATGCTTAACATGTCGGTTTCACGCAGCAAGCTCAAGATGATCGAGAGCGAATGGGCGAAATGCACATGCCCCTGCGTCGAAATCGTTCCATCTTGTTGCGAGGCCAGTATCCAGTCAGCCGACGCCAGATCCTCCATGGTCCTGCTGTTCGACAACGGGTGTTGCTGACGGGCCACCACCGCACAATCAGCCGTGAACAGCGGCAGATAGGTCAGGTCGGTGCTGGAAAACCGGGTATCAAGCCGTCCGATAAACAGATCGACGCTCGCATCCCGCAGCAGCGGACACGCGACCGATGAAAGCCCCTCATACAATTCAAGTTGTACCTTTGGAAACAGCTGGCGAAAACGCACGACGGATTTTGGCATGAGCGTCATCGCCAACCAGGGTGTCACGGCAACCGACAAGCACCCCTCCAGTTCCCCCTTGCAATCAGGCAATACCTGACGGGCGCTGACCATCTGTGCCACCAGCAGACGTGCCTGAATCAACAACTTTTTGCCGAGCTCGGTAAACACAATCCCTGAGGTATTACGGATCAGCAATTGTGTGGCGGTGTCTGCCTCCAGCTTCTGGATGGCCTTGGTGACCGCTGCCGGCGAAGTGTCGAGCCTTTTTGCAGCGCCGCGGATGCTGCCCGCGTCGGCCACCGCCACGAGTGCATTGAGTTGATAGAACTTCATAGTGTCCGCCGGTGTTAACCCTGGGTTGCCTTGTTCACTTTCGATTGCCTGTCAGCTGCTGCCTTGGCCCACTACTCTCGGACCAACACCACCTGGGCTTCGAACCTCACCAAAAGACCGTACCAGAAAAAGCCCCGGCACTTTGATGAAACGCATGATGCCGTAAGCCATCGTCGATTGTGGCCCTTGCGACAGATTGGTTTCTCCTCTTGGTCACCAAGGAAAAACACTGCCAATGACACAGTCCATCACGCTGTTAAAAGAGATTGAGCAGGAAATGCGCGAACTGCGCCACCAGATCCATGCCAACCCTGAACTCGGTTATCAGGAGGTCGAGACTAGTGAGCTGGTAGCCGAACGATTGATCAAATGGGGTTATGACGTGACGCGCGGCTTCGCCGAAACCGCGGTCATCGCCACGCTGAAAAAAGGCACCGGTTCGCGTGTGATCGGCATACGGGCTGACATGGACGCACTGCCTATTCTGGAAAAAACCGGGCTCCCCTACGCAAGCCGGATACCGGGCAAGATGCACGCGTGTGGCCATGACGGGCATACGGTCATGCTCCTCGCCGCCGCCTACGCCCTCGCCCATGGCCATCCGTTCGATGGCACCGTCCGCCTGATTTTCCAGCCGGCCGAAGAAGGTCTGGCCGGCGCCCGACGAATGATTCAGGAAGGCGTGCTGCAACAGTTCCCCTGCGATGCAGTGTTCGCTGCACACAACATGCCAGGCTACCCTGTCGGAAAACTCGGGTTCCGAGCCGGCCCCTTCATGGCCTCCGCCGACCAGGTCAATGTCACGATTCACGGAAAAGGCGGTCATGGCGCGATGCCGCATCTGAGCGTCGACCCCGTGGTGGTCTGCGCAAGCATCATCATGGCCTTGCAGACAATCGTCTCGCGCAACACTTCACCTCAGGAAATGAGCGTTATCACCGTCGGGGCCATTAACGCAGGCAAGGCGTCCAACGTGATCCCGGACAGCGCGCACATGCTGATTTCCGTCCGCTCACTGAACAACGCCGTCCGGGACCGCCTGGAGCGCCAGATAAAACACCTCATTCACGCCCAGGCGCAGGCATTCGGCGCGACCGCCGACATCGACTACAGTGCCGACTACCCGTTGCTGGTGAATGACGAAGAAATGACCCGGTTTGCCAGTCAGGTGGCCATCGACTGGCTCGGTGAGGACGAGGTGATGAACGACATCGTGCCCTTCAATGGCAGCGAGGATTTCGCCTACTTCCTGCAGCAATGCCCTGGCAGCTATCTGATCATCGGCAATGGCGACGGTGAAAAGAGCTGCATGGCTCACGACCCTCGCTACGACTTCAATGACGACATCCTGATTCGGGGCGCTGGCTATTGGGTCAAGTTGACTGAGGCCTTCTTGCCACTCAACGCTTGAGCAAAGACCTGCCAAAACGTGAAAACCAATAAAAAATGAGGTCATCATGCAACTACGCAAATTTCAATACATCACTCTGCTGTTCGGGCTGATCATCACCCCGCTATCGCAGGCAGAACCGGTGATCAGATTCGGCGTCGACCCTAGCTACCCGCCTTTCGAGCAAAAGCAGCCAGATGGCTCATTGAGTGGTTTTGATATCGATCTGGGCAATGCCCTTTGTGCCGAGTTGCGGGTCAAGTGTATTTGGGTCGAGCAGACCTTCGACAGCATGATCCCGGCGTTAAAGGCGAAAAAATTTGACGCCATCCTGTCTGCATTCAGCGCCACCGAGCCACGTCGCCAGCAGGTCGATTTCAGCCACAAAATCTACACCGCGCCGTCTTCTCTCGTTGCCAGAAAAGACTCCGGATTGCTGCCGACGGCAGAATCATTGAAGGGCAAGTCGGTTGGGGTGGTTCAAGGCTCGCTGCATGAGAGCTATGCCAAGTCGCAATGGGGCCACCAAGGCGTCAATATCCTTACCTACCAAACCCAGGACCAGGTGTTTTCAGACCTCATCACCGGACGCCTGGATGCATCGTTCCAGGCCTCGGTACAAGCCGACATCGGATTACTGCAAAAGCCTCAGGGCCAGGGCTTTGCCTTCGCCGGTGAGCCCATCACCGACAAAAGCATCATTGGCGATGGCGTCGCTATCGGTGTCCGAAAAAACGAGCCTGATCTCAGAGAGCAGCTGAACACGGCCATTGCCAGCATTCGCCAATCAGGCCAATACGACCAGATCGCGAAGCAGTACTTCAACTTCGATATTTACGGCGAATGAGGCAATCCCCATGAACGAAATGACGCAACGCGGTGAATCTCGTTTTGCCATCCCCGTCAGCGACGAGACTGTACGTGCCTTTCAAACCGATGGTGCAGTGTGCATCCGTAATGCGTTTACTGCGCAGCAAATCAGCGAACTAACGCTGGGCATCGAGCGCAACCTTGCCCATCCCAGCCCTCGCGCAAAAGTGGCGAGCTGCCCTACGGACCCGGGATGGTTCTTCGAGGACTTTTGTAACTGGCAAGAGAATGCACACTATCGCGACTTCATCTTCAACTCCGCCATCGCCCCCATCGCGGCCGCCCTGCTGAACAGCCAACGGGTGCGCCTGCACCATGATCACTTGCTGGTGAAAGAGCCCAATACGCGCCAACGCACACCTTGGCACCAGGACCAGCCTTACTACAACATCACGGGGTCGGACACCGTGAGTTTCTGGATTCCAGTTGACCCCGTGCCCAGGGAATCGACCCTCGAGTTCATCGCCGGCTCACACAAAGGCCCCTGGTTGATGCCTCGGTCCTTCATGGACAGCCAGGCCAAATGGTTTTCCGAGGGAACATTGGGCGAGCTACCGGATATTGAAAGCCATCGCGAGGACTTTCCCATTCTCGGATGGACGTTGTCGCCGGGGGACATGGTGTGTTTCAACATGTTGACCTTGCATGCCTCTGCTGGCGTGGGCGGGCATAACCGTCGCCGCGCGTTTTCAGTGAGGGTCATAGGCGATGACGTGCGGCATGCGCCGAGACCTTGGGCCACCTCCCCCGACTTTCCTGGGCTTAAAGATGCTCTGGCATCAGATGTACCTATGGAGCACGAGCTTTTTCCGACACTCTGGCATCGAGAAAGCAGAATGTCCGAGTGATACGTCGAGATGGCGACCTTACGGCCGACCATTTTCTTCCTAGTGTACATATTCATTGCTGCGGTAACGGCCACTWAKGGTTCCGCCCTTACGGCGGGTCACTTGGAARAGCGGAACGCCGCCCGGCCCCAAGTAACCAAGGGCTYTTGCCCCTGACGTTCGGTGCCTCGCYTAGGCTCGGCATGCCCTCGCTCCGGTCCTGCTCCGTGGGCCCGCCGCSATCGGCCATCCATGGCCGGCGGCGGCTAACCCGGCATCCATGCCGGGTTGCCCACTGCGCAGAACCTSCRCTCGGCCTCWCGAGGGGGCGTGSACCGCAACAGCACCGCGAGGCGAGCTAACGCTCGACCTCGTTGTTTGGTGGTGCACGCGTTCCCCTGTAGGAGCTGCCGAAGGTTCGGGCCGCGTTCGGCAGCCCCTACAGATATTTCGTTATATGTGCTCCCCGGGATTGCGTGAAGAACCTTTTATTTGGTGCTTACTGCGCCAGATGTAGCAACAGGAAATCGATGAATGCCCTCGATTTGTGGGGCAAATGCGGGCTGTTGGGAAACACCACATTGACGGACTGCGAGGGCAGCGAATAGTCGGGCAACAACCGGATCAGCCGCTCGCTGGCGATATCGTCCTTGACCACCCAGGCGGGCAGCACCGAGACGCCTAGCGACGACAACGTCATGGAACGGATGGCCGTGGAAGAATTGGATTCAAACTGATTGATCCCGTTGATCTCGACAGTCCCCAAGTGCGGATGGCGCAACGTCCACTGGGTCGGTGCCTGCAGGTTGCTGTTGGCGATCCACGGCACCGAATTCAGGTCCTGAGGATTCTGCACCGGGTGACGTGCAAGAAACGTCTCGGTAGCCACCAGGACAATTTCATAATCCGCCAGTTTACGGCTCTTGAAAGCCGTGTCCGCCAAATGGCCTAAACGGATTACCAGGTCTAACTTTTCCGCCACCAGATCATTGAGTGACGAGTTGAAGTTATAACAGAGTTTTATTTCCGGGTAGCGCTCTATAAATTGCGGTATCAACGGAAGAATATAGGCCTCGCCGTATTCACTGGTGGAACTGAAGCGCAACTTGCCGGACACCCGATTATGTCCTTTTAATACATTATCGAAGGCGTTATCGATGTCCGCGACAATACCTTTGAATTCTTCATAAAAGTCCTGACCGGTTTCGGTGAGGGATATATTTCGGGTGTTTCTAATCAACAACGTCGCTGACAGCACGTCCTCCAGCGCCTTGACATGCAGGCTGGCCATGGCTTTGCTGATGCTCAGGTAATTGGCAGCCTTGGTGTAAGAACCAAAATCGACCACGGCAAGGAATGTCTG
>NZ_JBFUIC010000143.1:0-11410 GCF_056402075.1 Pseudomonas sp. P4_C3 | reverse complement strand
AGCTGTAGGCGCCCACCGCGTAGAAACCGACGTAGCCCAGGTCGAGCAACCCCGCCAGACCGACCACGATGTTCAGGCCCAGACCGAGCAGTACATAGATCAGAATCAGCGTGGCGATATCCACCGCACCGCGCGAGCCGAAGAACGGYCACACCAGAGCGACCACGATCAACCCCATGATGATCCAGCGTTGGGTGCTGGGCAGGGTCATGAAGTGGCTGACCTTCGGCGAAACCAGCGAGCCTTTCGGCGCTGACTTCATCATGGTGCTCCACTGCTTGTCGAACAGCACCCGCAGGAACATCAGCACCGAGCTGGCGGTGATGATGAACAGCGTGGAGGTACTGGCACCCAGTACTTCGAGGTTGATGCCGGCGATGGACAGTTTCAGGCCGAGTACTGGATAGGCCACGGCCCAGACCAGCAGGGCGCTGAACAGCGCTTGTTTAAGATTCCTAGTCATACTTTCTCAATCTCCGGACGCCCCAACAGGCCGGTTGGCCGGAATAACAACACCAGAACCAGAAGGCCGAAAGCCACTACGTCCTTGTACTGGTCACCGAATATATCGGCGCCGAATGCTTCGGCCACCCCCAGCACCAGACCACCGAGCATGGCGCCCGGAATGCTGCCGATGCCACCCAGTACCGCCGCGGTAAAGGCCTTGAGGCCCACCAGGAATCCGGCGTTCGGGTTGATCACGCCATACTGCATGCTGAGCAATACAGCCGCCACGGCCGCCAGGGCGGCACCGATAACGAAGGTCAGGGCGATGATGTTGTTGGTGTTGATGCCCAGCAGGTTGGCCATCTTGATGTCTTCGGCACAGGCCCGGCAGGCACGTCCCAAGCGTGAACGCGAGATGAACTGGGTGAGGCAGAGCATCACCACCAGGGTCACCACGAACACCAGGATCTGCATGTAGGAAATCAGCACTTCCTGTGCTCCGCCCGGACCGAAACTGAAGCTGCCCGGAATCAGGTTGGGGATCGATTTGTCCTTGGAGTCCTGCGAGAGCAGTACGGAGTTTTGCAGGAAGATCGACATGCCGATGGCCGAGATCAGCGGGATCAGGCGGTTACTGCCCCGCAGGGGGCGGTAGGCGATCCGTTCGATGCTGTAGCCGTAGGCACTGGTTACAACGATGGTCGCCAGGAATGCGGCGGTCATCAACAGTGGCAGAGAATGGATACCCAGCATGGCCAGTCCGGCAAGGACGATGAAGGCCACGTAGGAGCCGATCATGTAGACCTCGCCATGGGCGAAGTTGATCATTCCAATAATGCCGTAAACCATTGTGTAGCCAATGGCAATCAGGGCATATGTGCTGCCAATGGTCAGACCATTAACCAGCTGTTGGAAGAAGTGATAGATCTCAGGCATTACAACGCTCCTAAAAACCTGATACGCATTTCACTGGTGGAGTCATGTTCCGGCCCGGGCTGTGTGGTCTGTAGCCACCTTCGCACGAGCGTTTGCCAGCGAACCGCTGGTGACGGTTTTAAGATTTTCAGGTAAGTCAGCTCCCGGATCGCGGGACTCTGACCTATTAACCTCGTAAAACAAAGCCCACGGCTTGCGCAGTGGGCTCTATTACTTATGGAGCCAGTTTACTGAGGCGAAACTTCAGTCTTTGGTTTACCGAAATGCCACTGATAAACCACGAACTTGAAGTCCTTCAGGTCGCCCTTTTCGTCGAACGACAGGTCGCCGGTCGGAGTCTTGAAGGTGCCTTTGTGAATGGCTTCAGCCACCTTGGCGGTGTCTTCGCTCTTCGCTGCCTTGATGCCTTCGGCGATCACTTCGACAGCCGAGTAGGCCGGGAACACGAACGGGCCGGTCGGGTCCTGTTTCTTGGCGGCGAACGCCTCAACCAGCGCCTTGTTGGACGGGTCCTGGTCGAAAGACTTCGGCAGGGTCACCAACAGGCCTTCGGAAGCGTCCTGGGCGATTTGCGAGATGGAGTCGTTGCCCACACCTTCAGGCCCCATGAACTTGGCGTTCAGGCCCTTTTCCTTGGATTGACGCAGGATCAGGCCCAGTTCCGGGTGGTAGCCGCCGTAGTAGACGAAGTCGACGTTGGCTTGCTTGAGCTTCTGGATGATCGAGGAGAAGTCCTTGTCACCGGCGTTGAGGCCTTCGAACACGGCAACCTTGACGCCTTTGCCTTCGAGGGTTTTCTTCACGGAAGTGGCGATGCCTTCACCGTATTGCTGTTTGTCGTGCAGCACAGCAACGATTTTCGGTTTTACGTGGTTGGCGATGTAGTTACCGGCAGCAGGGCCCTGGGCGCTATCCAGGCCGATGGTGCGGAACACCATTTTGTAACCACGTGCGGTGATGTCCGGGCTGGTGGCAGCCGGTGTGATCATGATCACGCCTTCGTCTTCGTAGATGTCCGAAGCCGGTTGAGTGGAGCTGGAGCAGAGGTGACCGACAACGAATTTCACACCATCGTTGACCACTTTGTTGGCGACGGCCACGGCTTGTTTAGGGTCGCACGCGTCGTCGTATTCCTTGGCTTCGAGCATCTTTCCGTCGACGCCGCCCTTGGCGTTGATCTGCTCGATGGCCATCTTGGCACCGATGAACTGCATGTCGCCGTATTGAGTGACCGGGCCGGTTTTAGGGCCTGCGATGCCGATCTTGATGGTGTCAGCTGCGAACGAATGGCTGGCAACCCCGGCCAGAACCATAGCGGCAAACAGTTTGGAAATCTGCTTAGTAGCCTTAGTCATAGTGCTCCACTCTTACTGTTGTAGTTTTTATAGTCCTGGCGCCGATGGCAGCAGAACCGGGTCAGATATCCACGACATCCCCCCGGAAATGCCCCCCGGCAACTGTACCGGTACAGTGTAGAGCGCCGATTGTCAGCCTGGGAAGGCGGCGCCGGGGGGCAAAACCTGCGGGTGTCGCTTTATTGAAAGAAAAAGACAGAATTGCGGCGGGGGTGTTGAAGGGCTTATAGCCGGATTCAGTGCATTCCCTGGCTTTACTGCGCTTTTCATTTCGGTCACTCAATTGCATCCGGGTTTTTCTGCCAGACCAGCGACGTTATCATTCGCGTCGATTTCTTTTCCGGACAGTCCCATGAATCAAGAACCTAGCACCCTCTATGCCAAGCTGCTTGGTGAAACCGCATCTATTACCTGGAAAGAGCTGGAGCCGTTCTTCGCCAAGGGTGCCCTATTGTGGGTCGATTCCGGCCTGGATTTGATCGCCGCCGCCGAGGCCGTGGCCCAGGATGAAGGGGAGAAAGTGGCCGCCTGGCTGGCTGCTGACAAACTCGCCAAGCTCTCTGAAACGCGGGCGCTGGATCTTTTTGAACGTGATCCACAGTTGTGGGCCGTGGTTGTTTCGCCGTGGATTCTGGTCCAGGAAAGGGCGCAGGCTTGAAAGATTGCACCTGTTTAGTGCGTTCATTTCAGGGGGAAAAGTGTGTAGCCGGGTAGCGTGATGGCATGTTGCCGTGGAGAAAGGCCACAGCTTCACGGTGACGTAAACGTAACGGGAACAGTTGAGAGGGCAACTGAACGGCTGCTCAATTGTTTCCGGATGTTGATGTGCAGTGAAATTAAGGCCGCCATCGCGAGCAAGCTCGCTCCCACAGTTGACCGCGTTCTCTCTGAAAGAGTGCGATCCCTGTGGGAGCGAGCTTGGTCCGGGCGGCGTTCCGACGATGGCGGCGACGCGGTTTTGCGTCTTATTAAGCCGTCTTGCCCGTATGGTTGTTCAACGAAATGACCTTGGTCTTGCCAATGCGGTGACGGTAGATCTCGCGCAGGTACTTGATCGCTTTCTTCACACAGTCGCGCGACAGGCGGATGTCGTTGATCGAGACGAATTTTTCCTTGTCGTTGATCAGCTCACGGTACTTCTTCTCATACATCGGTTTGATCGCGTACCAGTTGGTATCGAGGATCTTCGCCGGGTTCTCGAATTCGTTGAGCAAGTCGTCGATGCGGCCTTCGTCGAATTCCTCCTGGACGATGAAGTCCAGGATCGAGTTGTCCAGGGTTTCGTCGAAACGGTAGGCAGACTTCGCAAAGCAGCGCTTGATGAAGGCCACGATCAGTGTCAGGAAGTCGTCCGACAGGCACGGGCTCTTGGCGATCAGGGTGGTCAGCGACAGGTTGGCCGAGGCACCGATCACCAGCGCGTAGCGCTTGAGCGTGGTGTTGGGGAACAGGCTGTTGAGGTGAGTCTTCAACCGGTTCAAATCCATATAGGACAGCTTGTAGTCCTTCGGCAAGGAAACGATCGACACCACCGACGAGCAATTCTTGAAGAAGTGCAGGTCGTGCAGGGCCGCCGCGTCGTAACCCGAGTTCTTGTACTGCTCCAGCGACGCGCGATAGCGTTTGGACTCGATCGGTAACAGGCTGATGCCTTCGATGGCCTGGGTGACCTTGTTGAAGTGCGGCAGGTCGATCGAACGGAAGAACAGGTCATCGATGTTCAGACGCTGCGGCTCTTTCTCGAACACCTTGAATTTGTCGCTGCTCGGCGGCGGGGTTTCCGGCACTACGGACTCTGCGTAGGCAATCGCCACCGGGCCGGCCAGGCTCATGAACAGATCGTTGGCGTCCAGGCGGATGGTTTCGCCGATGTCGATGCCGGCGCGACGGAAATAGTTCTGGTCGTAGTCGGTGGTCACCGCCTGGGCCGTCAGAATGTTGAAGATCTGCTGTGAGATGTATTGGTTGGCATGCTTTTCCATGGCATTGACATCAATGTTCTGGATATTGCCGTCATCGTTCTCTTCGGCGTAACGCATGATGTCGTTGGAGATCAGCATCATCGCGTTCCATGGGCGGATGCGGCCCATGACGCTGGCTTCGCTGCTGTCTTCGTTGGCGAAGTTGTAGGAGAAGTCCCACTCTTCCGACAGGTACTTGCACAGCAGGCGGCCGGCATTGATGTGCAGGGCCTCGGACATTTCACTGCGGTGATCGGAAATGTTCGGCAGTACACAGATGCCACTGGTGAAGATCGGTTCGAAGACGAAGGCGTGGCCGCTCTTGCTGTCGTGCTCGTCCATCGGTTTGGTGTCGAACGTCTTGTTCATGTACGAGTGCTGCTGGGCCAGGCCGAATTCCGAGGCCATGCCCGAGCCGGTACCGCCGCCGGCACTGAAGATCGAGAAATACAGGCGCGACTGGTTGGCCTTGATGCCGCAGCTGTCGATCAGGTACGAGTGAATCATTTTCCAGTCAGGGCTGGAGAAACGCTGGGTGTCCTTGTTCAGGATGATCTTGGCCAGGTACTGGCCGAGGATCGGCGCGTTACCGGCGCCACCGGCGTGGACTTCCGACAAGTCCATGATTTTCATCTTGCTGTAGTCGCGCAGGAAACCGCTTTTTTCGCCCTTGCGCGAGAAACGGATGCGTCCGGCGATGTCCTTGTCCAGGTCTCCGAGCATCACCAGTGGCTCGACCAGAAACACCGGCTTGGTGTTTTTGTTCTGGCCCAGGCGCAGGTTGTTGCGGATCCACTGGGCCGGGCTGTAGCCCTTTTCGGCAAAACGCTTGTCCGGCGACAGGCGATCTTCGTTGTTGAATTCGTTGAGGTAGAACTTGCGGGCGTTGTACACCAGCTCCGCCACGTCCAGCGCAATGTTCGAGCCGCAGCGGCCCAGGCCGATCAGGCACACCGACGGGAATTCCTGATCGTTGTGCTGTTCGCTGTCGCCTTCCAGATGCGGTGCGCGCGGGAACACCATGTCGCGCAGGCCGTCGAGGTTATCGAGGATGCGGTCGGTGTTGGTTTCGGTGAAGTACAGGTATTGCTGGGTTGCCAACGGGCGCGATTGAATCAATGGCTTCGGTGATGACGGGCTGTTGGCCGCGGGGCTCAACGTCAGATCGGTTACTGCAGTGGCCGGGTTGTTTTTAGAAGTCATGGTTCGCCATCTACCTGGGCTGATTGGTTGGCCGACTCGCTGTCGTCGAACCGTCACGGAATACAATCGCGTCTTTTTTCAGCGCGTACCTGGACCATGCCTTGGTCTTTAGCCTGAGCATTGCTCGGAGTGAATCCTTTCCTGAGTCATGATGAATCGGCCAATATTTGGTGATCTTTAATCAAGAAGAGGCAAAATGATGTCAACGCTACCTTCGCTAGGGTTTGCCGGGATCGGCCTGATGGGGCTGCCGATGTGCCGGCGCCTGCTGGCCGCGGGTTATCCGCTGGCGGTATGGAATCGCAATCCGGAGAAGTGCAAGCCGCTGGTGGAGGCCGGCGCACGCCAGGTCGCCAGCCCGGCAGAGCTGTGCCAGCACGCGGACGTGGTGATGTTGTGCCTGGCGGATACGTCGGTCGTACGCGAGGTCGTGTTTGGTCCGGCAGGCATTGCGGAGGGAGCAGGAAAAGGCCAGTTACTGGTGGACCTTTCCAGCCTGGAGCCCAACGCCACGCGGGAAATGGCCGCAGAACTCGCCGGTAAAACCGGCATGGGCTGGCTCGACACGCCGGTGTCCGGCGGTGTGGTCGGCGCTGAAGCCGGGAGCCTGGCGATCATGGTGGGTGGCGAGTCACAGGATCTGGATCGGGTTCGTCCCGTTCTGCTGAACCTGGGGCAGCGTGTGACGCACATGGGCGGCATCGGGGCAGGGCAGGTGACCAAGGCGTGCAACCAGATGATCGTCGCCTGCAATGCCTTGGTGATTGCCGAAGTGGTCGCGTTGGCGGAACGTTCCGGGGTTGATGCAAGCCTGATCGCCGAAGCGCTGTCCGGCGGCTATGCCGATTCGAAACCCTTGCAGATCCTGGCCCCACAGATGGCGGAAAACCGTTTCGAGCCGGTCAAGTGGCACGTGCGAACGTTGCTCAAGGATCTGGATACCGCGGTGAAGTTTTCCCGTGAGCAAGGCTCGGCGACACCGATCAGCGGTCTGGCCGCGCAGTTGATGCGCCTGCATGGCAGTCAGGGCTTCCTTGAAAAGGATCCGTCTACATTAGTGCAGATGTACCGTGAGCCAGGCTCAACGTTGTGACGGTACAGGTGTGCTTGCGCTGGTTGATTTCGTTCAGTACCGGATGCAGCTCGGCCAGTGGCACCGGCCGACTGAGCAAATAGCCCTGAGCGAAGTCACAGCCATGGTTTTCCAGGAACTGATATTGCTCGAAGGTTTCGACCCCTTCGGTGACCACTTGCAGGTGCAGGGTATGGGCCATGACAATGATCGCCTGGACAATCTCCATGTCCTGTGTGGCCTTGGGGATGTCCTGGATGAACGAGCGGTCGATTTTCATTGTGTTGAGCGGCAAGCGCTTGAGGTAGGCCAAGGATGAATAGCCGGTGCCGAAGTCATCGATCGACAGCGACACGCCGAGGGCACGAATCTGTCGCAGCAACATCAGTGTGTTGGCGATATTGCCCATCAAGGCGTTTTCCGTGACTTCCAGTTCCAGCCGGTGGGGCTCCACACCGGCGGCTCGCAATGCGTACTCGATTTCATCGGCCAGTTCTACGCGCGCCAGGCTCAGGGGCGAGCAATTCACGGCGATCTTGAGGTCTACACAACCCTGGCGCGACAGCTCGCCCAGATCCTCGCAGGCCCTGCGCAGCACCCAGTTGTCCAGTTCGGCGATCAGGCCGTTGGCCTCGGCGATGGCGATAAAACGATCCGGCACGAGGAAACCATGGACCGGGTGTTGCCAGCGAATCAAGGCTTCGAGCTTGCTGACCTGACCGGTCTTGAGGTCATAGATCGGCTGGTAATAGAGCATCAGGCCAGTGTCTTCACGCAAGGCATGGCGCAGTTCTTCTTCCAGTTGCAGTTCCAGTGTGGCGCGGGTTTTCAGGTTGGCGCTGAAAAAGCTCAGGCCGTTGCGGCCGCCGCCCTTGGACTGATACAGCGCCAGGTCGGCGTTTTTCAGCAGTTCCTCACAAGTCTTGCCGTCCTCCGGAAACAGGCTGATGCCGATGCTGGTGGTCATGACCATGCGCCTGCCGGCCAGTTCGATGGGCTCCTTCATTTTCAACATGATGCGTTGGGCCATCTGCCGCGCCTCTTCACGATCATGCAGGTCGATGAGCAGGCAGAACTCGTCGCCGCCGAAGCGCGCGACCACATCCTCATGACTGCGAATCGAACTCTTGATGTGCCCGGCAAGCACTTTGAGCAGTTCGTCACCGGCATCGTGGCCAAGGCTGTCGTTGATCCGCTTGAAATGGTCGATGTCCAGGAACATGACCGCCAGCATCCCGCCTTTACTGGATTTCTCGATGAGTTTTTCGGCGAAGACCTGGTTGAATCCGCGGCGGTTGATCAGGTTGGTCAGCGCGTCGTAGTGCGCCACCTGTTGCAGCGACATGCGCGCCTGGTCCAGCTGGCTGAGCAGGGAGTTGACCCGTTGCAGGTCGTGGTCCTTGCGTTGCAGCTTCTTGTCCGCCAGCGCCGCGCTGATGCTGCTGCCGATGATCAGCAGGGTCATGACCGCCACGGTCAGTGCCAGTTGCAGTTGGCTGTTTTCGCCGGTTTGCGCTGGCAGGCTGCCTTCGGGCAGCACCAGGTTGAAGGCGGCCATGGCCGTGAGGTGCATACTGAGGATGCCAGCCCCGAGCAACAGGCTGGCGCAGTATTTGATGAGCTGATGCAGCATGCCGGCGCCGTCGCGCAGATACCATGCCAGTAACAAGGCTGCCAGCGCGGCACCGATCGCAATCACGATGGACAGGGCGAACAGGCCCGGATGGTAATAGACCGAGGCATTGGAGTGCATGGCCGTCATGCCCACGTAATGCATGGTCGCGATACCCAGGCCGATCCCGATCGATGACATGAGGCACTGTCGCAAACTCAGCTCGGGAAGGCTGAGGGTATGCATGGCCAGCCACGCGGCGAGCAGCGCGATGGTTAGCGAGAACACCGTGACAGGCAGTTGGTAGTGAAGATCGATAGGCGCCTGGAATGCCAGCATCCCGACGAAGTGCATGGCCCAGATACTGCCGGCCAGGCATCCGCTGCCCACCCAGCGCCAGAGCGTTTGGGACGCGGATTTTTCAGCGTGAGCAACACGTTCGGCCATGTCCAGTGTCGCGAAGCTGCCGACACAGGCGACCAGATAAGCCAGCAGCACCAGAAAAGGGTCATGTGTGCAATTAAGTATGACCTGCCCACTCTCTGGTAGCTCGGTAATGAAATGCAAACCAAGCCACTCCATAGCATGCCCCCATCGTTATCCCTCAGGCCGGCGCAAGGAGCGCCAGCGAATGTCCTGGAGTATAGAGGGCGTGGATGGGGCGCAAGCGGTAGTGGCACATTGCTTTCAATGATTTTGGAATTAGCCTAATAGCGATTGGTGCTAATGCTCAGGCGATTTGCTTCTGAGGCGTCTCGAATGCGGGTTGCAGGGCCGGCAAGCCGAAAGCGGCACGGGCCGCGTCGCAATCGGGATTGGCCACGCCATCGACCCACGAAGCGTCGAATTCCCGGCAGGTGCTGGAGCGTTTTTCGTAAATCGAGCACTGCACTGTACTGCCCACGTCTCCCACCAGGCTGGTGCAGCGCACGGGTTTGCAGCCGGTGCCGAGCATCGCGACCCGACTGGGGCTGATCTGCTCGACAAGCTCATCGGGTACCGTCCCCCCGGACGAGGCGCATTCACCCCAGAAAAATGACACGCGAAAATGAGAACAGCAGGCACCGCAATTCAGACACGGACTGGCTTCGGACATGGGCGATTATCGTAAGGAGGGGTGGAGACACAGGGGGGAATCAAGGCCGCTATTCTAGGCTTCGCCAACGGCTTGGGAAGGGGGGGTGAAAGGTATTTTTCAACGACCGGACGGACTGCGAAATACTCGCCCTGCGAAAGCTCCTACAGGTTGCGTCCCATGGGGGGGTATCAGCCTGGCGAATAATCAAAGACAGTTGTGGCCCGCCTGTCTAGATTGCAAAGTCCGGGGGCAGTGACGCCCCAAAAACAATAAAAGAGACGGACCCATGCAGAACTCGACCCAAGCGGCCAATGCCTGGCGCATCCTGTTCCTGTTGTTCCTGGCCAACCTGTTCAATTTTTTCGACCGCACCATCCCGGCCATCATCATCGAGCCCATTCGCATGGAATGGCACCTCAGTGATTTCCAGTTGGGGATCATCGGGACGGCATTCACCATCGTCTACGCCATTGCCGGCTTGCCGCTGGGGCGCATGGCCGATACCGGTTCGCGCAGCAAGCTGATGGGCTGGGGGCTGGCGGTGTGGAGCGGGTTGACCGCCGTCAACGGTATGGTGGGCAGTTTCTGGAGTTTCCTGATCGTGCGCATGGGCATCGGCATCGGCGAGGCCAGCTACGCGCCAGCCGCCAATTCGCTGATCGGCGACTTGTTCCCGGCGCACCGCCGGGCCCGCGCCATGGGCATCTTCATGCTGGGGCTGCCGTTGGGGCTGTTGCTGGCGTTCTTCACCATCGGCGCGATGGTCAAGGCCTTCGATAGCTGGCGCGCGCCGTTCTTTATTGCGGCGGTGCCCGGGCTGATCCTCGCGATCTTCATGTTTTTCATCAAGGAACCGAAACGCGGCGCCGCCGAGAGCGTTCAGGTGTCGCAGGAAAAGATCGATCAGCCGATCCGTCGGGTATTGGCTGTGCCAACCTTTCTGTGGCTGGTGATGGCCGGCCTGTGTTTCAACTTCGCCACCTATGCCTGCAACTCGTTTCTGGTGCCGATGCTGCAACGGTACTTTCTCATGCCGTTGCAGGATGCCGCGGTCGCCACCGGAGTTATTGTCGGTGTGACCGGGTTGGTCGGCCTGACCCTCGGTGGCTGGATCGCGGACAAGATTCACCAGCGGATTGCCAACGGGCGGCTGTTGTTTGCGGCCTTCAGCCTGATGATTTCGACGGTCTGCACCGCGTGGGCGCTGCATTCCGGGCGCATCGAGATCGGTGTGTTTGTTGCGGTATTTAGCCTGGGTTGGTTGTTCGCCTACAACTTCTACACCTGCGTGTACACGGCGATACAGGATGTGGTCGAGCCGAGGTTGCGGGCGACGGCGATGGCGCTGTTCTTTGCCGGGCTGTATCTGTTGGGCGGCGGTTTGGGGCCGGTGGTGGTCGGGGCCTTGTCGGATCACTTTGCCCACACGGCGATGCTCGAGGCAGGTGCGGAACAGATGACTGAGGCGTTTAAAGCGGTCGGCCTGCATGACGCGATGTACCTGATTCCGGTGGCGCTGTTGTTCACCGTGGTGTTTCTGTTCCTGGCTTCGCGGTGTTTCGTGCGCGATGCCAAGCGGATGAAGGAAGGGTTGGTGGCGGTAGTTGAGCCTGAAGGTTCTGCGGTGACTGCTTGACCGCTATCGCGAGCAAGCTCGCTCCCACAGGTTCTGTGGTTTCACAGATTCCGTGTACGACACGGACACTGTGGGAGCGGCGGTGCGGCGATCCGACTTGCCCGCGATGA
>NZ_JBFUIC010000142.1:0-11651 GCF_056402075.1 Pseudomonas sp. P4_C3 | reverse complement strand
GAATTGATCCACGGCTTGAACCAGCAGGGTCCAGTCACGTTCAGGCAGCTYGCTGAATTCATCTTCGGCGAACGGGCCGCGACGCAGTTMCCACGGACGCTCGCCATTCTCGATGATCAGTCGCGATTCGACTTCTTCTTCCAGCGCCAGGCCGGCCAGTTCGTCGGCGTCGATCGGGCTTTCGAAATCAGGAATCGCCTGGCGGATCAGCAGTGGTTTTTTCTGCCAGTAGTCGCGCAGGAATTCCCGTGCCGTGATGCCGCCCAGAAGTTGAAGAGGAATATCAGGATTCATGTGTAACCTATTGAAAAAATGCACTTTTCAGACGGGAATAAAAACGCCCGGCGCTGCCGGGCGTCTTAAAAGGGTCTAGCGGTCGATCAGATGCGTCTGGCTTGTTCTGCAGCGTTGCCGATGTAGTTGGCCGGGGTGAGCAATTTCAGCTCGGCCTTGGCGGCGGCTGGCATGTCCAGGCCGTCGATGAAAGTCTGCAGTGCTTCTGGGCTGATGCCCTTGCCGCGGGTCAGTTCTTTCAGCTTTTCGTACGGGTTTTCGATGTTGTAGCGACGCATTACGGTCTGGATCGGCTCGGCCAGTACTTCCCAGCAGGCGTCCAGGTCAGCGGCAATCTTCTGCTCGTTGAGCTCAAGCTTGCTGATGCCCTTGAGGCTGGCTTCGTAGGCGATCACGCTGTGGGCGAAGCCGACACCGAGGTTGCGCAGTACGGTGGAGTCGGTCAGGTCGCGCTGCCAGCGAGAGATTGGCAGTTTGCTCGCCAGGTGCTGGAACAGTGCGTTGGCGATGCCCAGGTTGCCTTCGGAGTTCTCGAAGTCGATCGGGTTGACTTTGTGCGGCATGGTCGACGAGCCGATTTCGCCAGCGATGGTGCGCTGCTTGAAATAGCCCAGGGAGATGTAGCCCCAGATGTCGCGGTCGAAGTCGATCAGGATGGTGTTGAAGCGCGCAATCGCGTCGAACAGCTCGGCGATGTAGTCGTGCGGTTCGATCTGCGTGGTGTACGGGTTGAAGCCCAGGCCCAACTCGTCTTCGATGAAGGCGCGGGCGTTGGCTTCCCAGTCGATCTCGGGGTAGGCCGACAGGTGGGCGTTGTAGTTGCCGACAGCGCCGTTGATCTTGCCCAGCAGCGGAACGGCAGCGACTTGAGCGATCTGGCGCTCCAGGCGGTAAACCACGTTCGCCAGTTCTTTACCCAGGGTGGTCGGTGAGGCCGGTTGACCGTGGGTGCGCGACAGCATCGGTACGTCGGCGAAGCGGATCGCCAGTTCGCGGATGGCGTTGGCGGTCTGGCGCATCAGCGGCAGCATCACGTCATCACGGCCTTCGCGCAGCATCAGGGCGTGGGACAGGTTGTTGATGTCCTCACTGGTGCAGGCAAAGTG
The DNA here is from genome assembly GCF_056402075.1 of Pseudomonas sp. P4_C3. Lineage (NCBI taxonomy): Bacteria > Pseudomonadati > Pseudomonadota > Gammaproteobacteria > Pseudomonadales > Pseudomonadaceae > Pseudomonas > Pseudomonas sp. P4_C3. The sequence continues at coordinate 10,251 of NZ_JBFUIC010000142.1, read as the reverse complement.
GATGAACTCGCTGACCTTGGCCAGTTCCGGCAGCTTGGCCGCCTGCTCTTTGAGCAGGTATTCAATGGCCTTGACGTCGTGGTTGGTGGTGCGCTCGATCTCTTTGACGCGCTCGGCGTGCTCCAGAGAGAAATTTTCCGCCAGGGTGTTGAGCACAGCGTTGGCTTCGGCAGAGAACGCCGGCACTTCGCTGATGGCAGGGTGAGCGGCCAGGCGCTGGAGCCAGCGCACTTCAACCAGAACGCGGGCACGGATCAGGCCGTACTCGCTGAAAATTGGGCGCAGGGCCTGGGTTTTGCCGGCGTAGCGGCCGTCAACAGGGGAAACCGCAGTGAGCGAAGAGAGCTGCATGGGGTGTTCTCGGACAGTCGGGCAACGAAATGGGGCGCGTATCATACATGAAAAAATCCGCCGGTCCGTCGCCAACTGACCGGCGTATTACGCGTATTGCTATGTTCAGTTCTGTCGATGCGGGTTATTCGTTACGCATCAACGGGTAAAGCTCTTTCAGCAATTTGCGGCGGCTGATCACCAGCTGCCAGCGATGACCGCCCAATTGCCGCCACAGGCGCGCCGAACGGATGCCGGCCAGCAGCAGGGCGCGAATTTTCGAGGCATTGCTCGGTTGTTGCAGGTTGCGCATGTCACCGTGCACCTGGATGCGTTGGCGCAGGGTGCTCAGGGTGTCCTGATACAGCGCGCCGCATGCAGCGATCACGTTTTCGTGGGCCGGGCCGAAGTGTTCGACCTGGGACTGAATCTGCGGCAGACGCTTGCCAATCACGTCGAGCATGTCGTTTCGCTTGGCCAGCTGACGTTCAAGGCCGAGCATGGCCAGGGCATAACGCAGCGGTTCGCGCTGCAGGGCGCTTGGATCGCGTTCGAGGGCGCCAATCAGCGCGCGGTAGCCTTCACGCAGGTTGATGTCGTCGCCGCCGTAGACTTCCAAAGTGTCCTTGGGGTCGCGGATCAGCAGGCTACCGAGCATGCAGGTCAGTCCGGCTTCGTTGGTCTGGCCGGACTTGGCAATCCTGTCCACCAGCACGGCGGCGAGAAACACGCCGCCCAGTGCTGTCAGTTGCTCCTGAATCGGGTTCATAGGGCCTGGCCCTTGCTCGTCCACGGCTCGGCTACTTCAATCACGCCGCCGCCGAGGCAGATTTCACCGTCGTAGAACACCACGGACTGGCCCGGAGTGACCGCGCGTTGCGGATCATCGAAGGTCGCGCGATAACCGGTGGCGGTTTTTTCCAGGGTGCACGGCTGGTCGCTCTGGCGATAACGAACCTTGGCGGTCAGCTTGCGTGGCTGGCTCAGATCGATCGGGTTGACCCAGTAGATATCGGAAGCGAGCAGGGCGCGGGAGAACAGCCACGGGTGATCGTTGCCCTGGCCAACGATCAGCTCGTTGTGTTCCAGGTCCTTGATCAGCACGTACCACGGCTCATCGCTGGCATCTTTCAGCCCGCCAATGCCCAGGCCCTGGCGCTGGCCGATGGTGTGGTACATCAGGCCGTGGTGACGGCCGATGACTTCACCTTCGGTGGTCTTGATCTCGCCCGGTTGCGCTGGCAGGTACTGCTTGAGGAAGTCGCTGAAGCGGCGCTCGCCGATAAAGCAGATCCCGGTGGAATCCTTTTTCTTCGCGGTCGCCAGTTCGTATTTCTCGGCAATGGCGCGCACTTGCGGTTTTTCCAGCTCGCCGACCGGGAACAGGGTCTTGGCGATCTGTTCACCGCCGACGGCGTGCAGGAAGTAGCTCTGGTCCTTGTTCGGATCCAGGCCCTTGAGCAGTTCGGTGCAGCCGTCGATGTCGCGGCGACGCACGTAGTGACCGGTGGCGATCAGGTCGGCGCCGAGCATCATGGCGTAGTCGAGGAACGCCTTGAACTTGATTTCGCGGTTGCACAGGATGTCCGGGTTCGGCGTGCGTCCGGCCTTGTATTCGGCCAGGAAGTGCTCGAACACGTTGTCCCAGTACTCGGCGGCGAAGTTGGCGGTGTGCAGCTTGATGCCAATCTTGTCGCAAACGGCCTGGGCATCCGCCAGATCATCCATGGCGGTGCAGTATTCCGTTCCATCGTCTTCTTCCCAGTTCTTCATGAACAGGCCTTCCACCTCATAGCCCTGCTCGATCAGCAGGAGGGCGGAAACGGAAGAGTCCACGCCGCCGGACATGCCGACAATGACGCGCTTCTTTTGTGTGTCAGAAGGGGCTGGATCACGCATAGGGATTCAATGAGTGTCTTGAAAAAAGACGCGATTCTAGCAGGCTAAGGCCCGCAAGGCTAAAGAGAAGGACGGATCAATTCGAGGCCGAAGTGTTGGCCTGTCAGATAGTCGTCGATGCAGCGGATGATCAGCTCGCTGCGCCAGTTGTCGCGCTGCTCGATTAATTCCTCGCGGGTCAACCACTTGGCGCCGATGATGCCGTCATCCAGTTGGTAGTCGGGGTGGTGTTTCAACGCTTTGGCGATGAAACAGATCCGCTGGTAGGTCACGCCGTTGCTTGGGGCTGTATAGAGGTAAATGCCCAGTACGCCGGTCGGTTCGACGTCCCAGCCGGTTTCCTCGAGGGTTTCGCGCACGGCGGCTTCGGTCAGTGTTTCGTTCGGGTCCAGATGACCGGCGGGCTGGTTAAGCACCACGCGTCCGTGCTTGAGTTCCTCGACCATCAGGAAGCGGCCGTTGTCTTCGACGATGGTGGCGACGGTGATGTGGGGTTTCCAGTCCATGAATCGTCCTCAATTTCCAATGTTGAAACACAGTCAAATGTAGGAGTGAGCCTGCTCGCGATAGCGGTGGGTCAGGCGAATCAATGTTGAATGATATACCGCTATCGCGAGCAGGCTCGCTCCTACATTGGTTTTGTCTGGGTTCTGAAAACACAAACCCCGGCACAGGGCCGGGGTTTGTGATGTTCCCTTACAACCTTAAACCAGCGCAGCAACTGCCGCGTTGAAGGTTGCGCTCGGGCGCATGGCCTTGCTGATCAGCTCGGCGTCGGCGTGGTAGTAACCGCCGATGTCCACTGGCTTGCCCTGAACGGCGTTGAGTTCGGCAACGATGGTCGCCTCGTTCTCGGTCAGGGTCTTGGCCAGGGTCGCGAACTGCGCTTGCAGTGCAGTGTCTTCGGTCTGGGCAGCCAGGGCTTGAGCCCAGTACAGTGCCAGGTAGAAGTGGCTGCCGCGGTTGTCGATGTTGCCGACTTTGCGCGATGGCGACTTGTTGTTGTCCAGGAACTGGCCGGTGGCCTGGTCCAGGGTCTTGGCCAGCACCAGCGCCTTAGGGTTGTTGTAGGTCACGCCCAGGTGTTCCAGGGACGCGGCCAGGGCCAGGAATTCACCCAGCGAATCCCAGCGCAGGAAGTTTTCTTCCAGCAACTGCTGAACGTGCTTCGGAGCCGAACCGCCAGCGCCGGTTTCGAACAGGCCACCGCCGTTCATCAGCGGCACGATCGACAGCATCTTGGCGCTGGTGCCCAGTTCCATGATCGGGAACAGGTCGGTCAGGTAGTCGCGCAGTACGTTGCCGGTCACCGAGATGGTGTCTTTACCTTCGCGGGTGCGCTGCAGGGTGTACTTCATCGCGTCGACCGGCGCCATGATCTGGATGTCCAGGCCGGCAGTGTCGTGATCTTTCAGGTAAGCCTGAACTTTCTCGATCACTACGCCATCGTGGGCGCGCATTGGGTCAAGCCAGAAAATCGCCGGAGTGCTGCTGGCGCGAGCACGGTTGACGGCCAGTTTGACCCAGTCCTGGATCGGCGCATCTTTGGTCTGGCACATGCGGAAGATGTCGCCGGCTTCAACAGCCTGTTCCATCAGCAGGGTGCCTTTGCTGTCGGTCACGCGAACAACGCCGTCAGACTTGATCTGGAAAGTCTTGTCGTGGGAACCGTATTCTTCGGCTTTCTTCGCCATCAGGCCAACGTTTGGCACGCTGCCCATGGTGGTCGGATCGAACGCGCCGTTGGCCTTGCAGTCTTCGATCACTGCCTGGTAGATGGTCGCGTAGCAGCGATCCGGGATCACGGCCTTGGTGTCGTGCAGCTGGCCGTCGGTGCCCCACATCTTGCCGGAGTCACGGATCATTGCTGGCATCGAGGCGTCGACGATGACGTCGCTCGGCACGTGCAGGTTGGTGATGCCTTTGTCGGAGTTGACCATCGCCAGGGAAGGGCGAACGGCGTAGACCGCCTGGATGTCAGCTTCGATCTGCGCTTGCTGCTCGGCAGGCAAGGCCTTGATGCGAGCGTACAGGTCGCCGATGCCGTTGTTCAGGTTGAAGCCGATCTGTGCCAGCACGTCAGCGTGCTTGGCCAGTGCGTCTTTATAGAACTCGGCAACGATCTGGCCGAACATGATCGGGTCGGAGACCTTCATCATGGTGGCTTTCAAGTGAACCGACAGCAGCACGCCTTGTGCCTTGGCGTCTTCGATTTCGGCCGCGATGAAGCTGCGCAGGGCGTTTTTGCTCAATACCGCGCAATCGAGGATCTCACCGGCTTGTACGCTGGTCTTTTCTTTCAGGACGGTGGCGGTGCCGTCTTGAGCGATCAGTTCGATCTTCACGGCGTCAGCGGCGTCGATCAGGGCAGCTTTTTCGCTGCCGTAGAAATCGCCGGTGCTCATGTGTGCGATGTGGGACTTGGAGTCCTTGGCCCAGGCGCCCATTTTGTGCGGGTGCTTGCGTGCGTAGTTCTTGACCGACAGCGGAGCACGGCGGTCTGAGTTGCCTTCACGCAGAACCGGGTTTACGGCGCTGCCCTTGATCTTGTCGTAGCGCGCCTTGGCTTCTTTGTCGGCGTCGCTGGTGACGGTCTCAGGGTAGTCCGGCAGTGCGTAGCCCTGAGCTTGCAGCTCTTTGATCGCGGCTTGCAGTTGTGGAACCGAAGCGCTGATGTTCGGCAGCTTGATGATGTTGGCTTCAGGCGTAACGGCCAGGGCGCCCAGTTCGGCGAGGTGGTCGGCTACGGCTTTGTCACCCAGTTGCTCGGGGAAGCTGGCCAGGATGCGCCCTGCAAGAGAGATATCGCGGGTTTCAACGGCGATATCAGCCGAGGCGGTGAACGCCTCTACGATAGGCAACAGTGAATAGGTGGCGAGGGCAGGAGCTTCGTCGGTGAAGGTATAGATGATCTTCGAGCGGGTGGGCATATTCGGATTAACTCTCTCTTCTTTGCTAAAGCGTGCGCAGAAACTCGAGGGCGCCGGGTAAGCGCGTTCGTTCAAAGTCATCCATGAGCCGAATATCGAGGTTTCGTTGCTGTGATGTTGGGTGCATCAGTAAGGCGTCAAGTGGCCGGACTGCGATAACAGGCCGGCCTGCCAGGCGGAAAGTCTCGTCGTAGAGCACTTCAACCGTCGTGACCCTGTGGTCAGCGGCGGCATTATACATAGGTAGCTGGCAATCTGCCGATGGTTCATACGCAACGAATGTCGTCCATTGGTCTAAAGGTCGCAGGGGCAAGTCGGGCGTAGAGTCATTCGTCGTGCTTGGTTTTGGCGCTTTTCCCTTTGCTTTCAGGCTTGTAGCGCACGAGTTGCAAGGCTTTGCGCCAGATGGATGGAACATAGGGTTTGCGCGCCGATTCAACTGGGTTACGCTCGAACCAAGCCAGATGTTCAATCCAATCAATGGAGTTCAGCATGGGTTACAAGAAGATTCAGGTTCCAGCCGTCGGCGACAAAATCACCGTCAATGCAGACCATTCTCTCAATGTTCCTAATAACCCGATCATCCCCTTCATCGAAGGCGACGGCATTGGTGTCGACATCAGCCCGGTCATGATCAAGGTTGTCGATGCTGCTGTTAAGAAGGCTTACGGTGGCGAGCGCAAGATTTCCTGGATGGAAGTGTACGCCGGGGAGAAAGCGACTCAGGTTTACGATCAGGACACCTGGCTGCCTCAGGAAACCCTGGACGCGGTCAAGGATTACGTGGTTTCCATCAAGGGCCCGCTGACCACCCCGGTCGGTGGCGGCATCCGTTCCCTCAACGTGGCCCTGCGTCAGCAACTCGACCTGTACGTCTGCCTGCGCCCGGTGCGCTGGTTTGAAGGCGTGCCTAGCCCGGTCAAGAAGCCAGGCGATGTCGACATGACCATCTTCCGCGAGAACTCCGAGGACATCTACGCCGGCATCGAGTGGAAGGCCGGTACGCCGGAAGCCACCAAGGTCATCAAGTTCCTGAAAGAAGAAATGGGCGTGACCAAGATCCGTTTCGACGAAAACTGCGGCATCGGCGTCAAGCCGGTTTCCCTGCAAGGCACCAAGCGTCTGGCGCGCAAGGCCCTGCAATATGTTGTCGACAACGATCGCGATTCGCTGACCATCGTGCACAAAGGCAACATCATGAAGTTCACCGAGGGTGCCTTCAAGGAATGGGCCTACGAAGTGGCGGCTGAAGAGTTCGGCGCGACCCTGCTCGACGGTGGTCCGTGGATGCAGTTCAAGAACCCGAAAACCGGCAAGAACGTTGTCGTCAAGGATGCGATCGCCGATGCCATGCTTCAGCAGATCCTGCTGCGCCCGGCCGAGTACGATGTGATCGCGACCCTGAACCTGAACGGCGACTACCTCTCCGACGCCCTGGCGGCGGAAGTGGGCGGTATCGGTATCGCGCCAGGTGCCAACCTGTCCGACACCGTGGCCATGTTCGAAGCCACCCACGGTACTGCGCCGAAATACGCCGGCAAGGACCAGGTCAATCCCGGTTCGCTGATCCTGTCCGCTGAAATGATGCTGCGCCACATGGGCTGGACCGAAGCAGCCGACCTGATCATCAAGGGCACCAACGGCGCGATTTCCGCCAAGACCGTGACCTATGACTTCGAACGTCTGATGGAAGGTGCGAAGCTGGTATCGTCTTCCGGTTTCGGTGATGCRCTGATCTCGCACATGTAAGAACGCGCAGGCACACAAAAACCGCCTGATTCAATAAGTTGAGTCAGGCGGTTTTTTTATGACTGGATGACGGGTTGCGTCAGCTCGACACCGTTTCGTGCTGGGTGGCGGGCGCGGTCTGTTCGCTCGGGAGCGTGGCAGACGTGATATTCAATGCATGCAAGCCTTTGGGGCCCTGAACGATCTCGAAGCTGACGATTTGTCCGGCCTTGAGGGTTTTGTAGCCGTCCATCGCGATGGCCGAATAGTGAGCAAAGAAATCGATTTCCTTGCCGTCCTCATCACGGCCTTCTTTGGCATCGGTGTTAATGAAACCGAATCCCTTGGCATTGTTGAACCATTTCACCTTGCCAACTGACATACCCAACTCCCTCTGCAACAGACTCCATCACTGGAGTATCATCCAGTACATCCGCAGTCGAATCTGTAAATAAGATTGACTCCGCGGACCTTTTTTACCCACTGTGGGCTCTATTGGTTGTAACACCGTTTTGCCGATAGTCAAGCTGACCGGGCAGTCGGAGTTGAAAACGCTGATAGCCGCCCCCACCAATGTATTTGAACAACTGACGAACCTTTCTTTCCATGCATGCAATCAGCCAGATTCGACTAACATTCAATCAGGATCGCCCTGATTTACACGACGACGATTCCACAGGCATTGCTGTTCAGGAGGCAAAGCCTGCACTACAGGCGCCGCCGATGTACAAGGTGGTTTTGTTCAACGATGACTACACACCGATGGATTTCGTCGTCGAAGTGCTCGAGGTGTTTTTTAACCTGAATCGCGAGCTGGCGACCAAGGTCATGCTGGCCGTCCATACAGAAGGGCGGGCAGTATGTGGAGTGTTTACCCGCGACATCGCCGAGACCAAGGCCATGCAGGTCAACCAGTACGCCAGGGAAAGCCAGCATCCGCTACTCTGTGAAATCGAGAAGGACGGTTAATCGCCGACCACTTGGGTATGAGGTGAAGCTATGTTAAACCGCGAGCTCGAAGTCACCCTCAATCTTGCCTTCAAGGAGGCCCGTTCGAAGCGTCATGAGTTCATGACCGTCGAACACCTCTTGCTGGCCCTATTGGACAATGAGGCTGCCGCCACCGTTTTGCGTGCGTGCGGTGCAAACCTCGACAAACTCAAGCATGACCTGCAGGAGTTCATCGACTCCACCACGCCATTGATCCCCGTGCATGACGAGGATCGCGAAACCCAGCCAACCCTGGGCTTCCAGCGTGTCCTGCAACGTGCTGTGTTTCACGTACAGAGCTCGGGCAAACGCGAAGTGACTGGTGCCAACGTGCTGGTCGCGATCTTCAGTGAGCAAGAGAGTCAGGCGGTGTTCCTGCTGAAACAGCAGAGCGTCGCCCGTATAGATGTCGTCAACTACATCGCCCACGGCATTTCCAAGGTGCCGGGGCATGGCGATCACTCTGAAGGTGAGCAAGATATGCAGGACGACGAGGGCGGTGAGTCTTCTTCCTCGGGTAATCCCCTGGATGCTTATGCCAGCAACCTCAACGAACTGGCGCGCCAGGGTCGTATCGATCCGTTGGTGGGTCGTGAGCTGGAAGTCGAGCGCGTCGCGCAGATCCTTGCGCGTCGTCGCAAAAACAATCCGCTGCTGGTGGGCGAGGCGGGCGTGGGTAAAACCGCGATTGCCGAAGGCCTGGCCAAGCGCATTGTCGACAACCAGGTGCCGGACCTGCTGGCCAACAGCGTGGTTTACTCCCTTGACCTGGGTGCCTTGCTGGCCGGTACCAAGTACCGTGGCGATTTCGAGAAGCGCTTCAAGGCGTTGCTCAATGAGCTGAAAAAACGTCCGCAGGCGATCCTGTTCATCGACGAGATCCACACCATCATTGGTGCGGGTGCCGCGTCCGGTGGTGTCATGGATGCCTCGAACCTGCTCAAGCCACTGCTGTCGTCCGGTGATATCCGCTGCATCGGTTCCACAACGTTCCAGGAGTTCCGCGGGATCTTCGAGAAGGACCGTGCCTTGGCTCGGCGCTTCCAGAAGGTCGATGTGTCGGAGCCTTCGGTGGAAGACACCATTGGCATTCTGCGCGGCCTGAAGGGGCGTTTCGAAAGCCATCACAATATCGAATACAGTGATGAAGCCCTGCGCGCGGCTGCCGAACTGGCCTCGCGTTACATCAATGATCGTCACATGCCGGACAAGGCCATTGATGTCATTGATGAGGCGGGTGCCTATCAGCGTCTGCAACCGGTGGAAATGCGCGTTAAACGCATCGAAGTGCCTCAGGTCGAGGACATCGTTGCGAAGATTGCGCGGATTCCGCCAAAACACGTCACCAGCTCCGATAAAGAGTTGCTGCGTAACCTTGAGCGTGACCTGAAATTGACCGTGTTCGGTCAGGATGCCGCGATCGATTCGCTGGCAACCGCGATCAAGCTGTCCCGTGCCGGCCTCAAATCCCCTGACAAGCCTGTCGGTTCGTTCCTGTTCGCAGGGCCTACCGGTGTCGGTAAAACCGAAGCGGCGCGTCAGTTGGCCAAGGCCTTGGGTGTCGAGTTGATTCGCTTCGACATGTCCGAGTACATGGAGCGCCACACCGTATCGCGTCTGATCGGTGCGCCTCCGGGTTATGTCGGGTTCGATCAGGGCGGCCTGCTCACCGAAGCCATCACCAAGCAGCCACACTGCGTGCTGTTGCTCGATGAGATCGAGAAGGCGCATCCGGAAGTCTTCAACCTGCTGCTGCAGGTGATGGATCACGGTACGTTGACCGATAACAACGGGCGCAAGGCGGATTTCCGTAACGTGATCGTCATCATGACGACCAACGCCGGTGCCGAGACCGCAGCCCGCGCTTCGATCGGTTTCACCTATCAGGATCACTCGTCCGATGCGATGGAAGTGATCAAGAAGAGCTTCACGCCGGAATTCCGCAACCGTCTGGATACCATCATCCAGTTTGGTCGCCTCAGCCATGAGGTCATCAAGAGCGTGGTGGACAAGTTCCTTACCGAGCTTCAGGCGCAACTGGAAGACAAGYGTGTGTTGTTGGAAGTCACTGATGCGGCCCGCAGCTGGCTGGCCGAAAGTGGTTACGACGCGGCGATGGGTGCTCGCCCAATGGCGCGCCTGATCCAGGACAAGATCAAGCGTCCGCTGGCGGAGGAGATTCTCTTTGGCGAACTGGCCGAACATGGCGGTGTGGTGCACATCGACATCAAGGACGGCGAGCTGACCTTCGAGTTCGAGACCACAGCCGAGATGGCCTGACGTTTGGAAGCAAAGCCAAAAGGCGCTGAAAGGCGCCTTTTTGCTATCTGTCGAAATCACCACGGTTCCCTGTGGGAGCGAGCTTGCTCGCGAT
>NZ_JBFUIC010000141.1:0-11680 GCF_056402075.1 Pseudomonas sp. P4_C3 | reverse complement strand
CCACCCGCTTCAGCATCGCCGCCCTCGCCCAGGCCGCTTCGGTCAGCGAACCGACGGTCAACCGTTTCTGCCGTTCGTTCGGCGTCAGCGGCTACCCTGAGCYCAAACTGCAACTGGCCCAGAGCCTGGCCAGTGGCGCCGCCTATGTCAGCCGTGCGGTGGAGGCCGATGACAATCCGGAGGCCTACACCCAGAAGATCTTCGGCAGCGCCATCGCCTCGCTGGACAGCGCTTGCCAGGCACTCGACCCGAACCTGATCAGCCGCGCCGTCGACCTGCTGATCCAGGCGCGGCAGATCCACTTCTTCGGCCTCGGCGCCTCGGCCCCGGTGGCACTGGATGCGCAGCACAAGTTCTTCCGCTTCAACCTCGCCGTCACGGCCCACGCGGATGTGCTGATGCAGCGCATGATTGCCTCGGTGGCCCACACCGGCGAGTTGTTCGTGATCATTTCCTACACCGGTCGCACCCGCGAACTGGTGGAAGTGGCGCGCATCGCCCGGGAAAACGGCGCCTCGGTGCTTGGCCTGACCGCCGAGAACTCGCCACTGGCCAAGGCCAGCACCCTGAGCCTGAACATTCCGCTGCCGGAAGACACCGACATCTACATGCCGATGACGTCGCGGATCATCCAGCTGACCGTGCTGGACGTGCTCGCCACCGGCATGACGTTGCGCCGGGGTGTGGATTTCCAGCCGCATTTGCGCAAGATCAAGGAGAGCTTGAATGCCAGCCGGTATCCGGTGGGCGACGAGTTCAATTGATCCAATATTTGCGCTGACTGATCCGGCCTCATCGCGAGCAAGCTCGCTCCCACAGGGGATTTGGTTTGAACATTAAACTTGTGTTCACCGAAGATCCAATGTGGGAGCGAGCTYGCTCGCGATGGCGCCAGTCCAGACAACATCGAAATCGAACTACCCCCCCACCCGCGCCTGTAAACTCAAATGCGCCCGCTCCCCAGGCGCAAGGCACAGGCTGTCCGTGCCGCCGCTCGCCGCTTCGACACAGACAAATTCGGATATCTCGTTCCAGGTCACGCCGAGCAACGGCCGCGAGCCGGGATGCCACACCACCGTGTCGGCCGTATCCCCCGTATCGATGCACAAAGCCCGCTGCCAGGCGTGGTCATTGAGCTGCAATTCACCGTCATGCTGGAACACCCGCTGGCATCCGCCGTCCACCCGTAATTCGCCTTCCTGCTGACAAACCTGCCGGCTCAACTGGTCGTAACCCTGCGCGCCTTCGAGCCCAGACAGCGCTATCTCACTGACATCGCCAATACGCCAGTAAGCATGCAAAGCCTGGCTCAGCTGGCACGGCATGTCGTCCTGATGCTCGGTGCTCAGACGCAGCTCCATGCGCTCACCCAAGTGGGCGTGCAAGTCCACCTGCCAGTCGCACAACTTCAGCTGCCAGTGCAATCGCACGCCGTCGTCGTCACTGCTGCTGTCGAGCAGCTTCCAGTCGAGCAACCGCGCCCAGCCATGGGACGGCCAGGCGTTTTCGCTCGGATGCCGGCCATACCACGGCCAACACACCGGCACGCCACCGCGAATGGCACCGACCTGCGGCCACTTCGCCGCGCACCACAGCCAGGGTTTCTGGCCCTTGGGCTGGAAGTGCAGCAACTGCGCGCCTTGACGACTGAACACCGCCTGACACAGCGGATGATCGATCACCAGCACATCGCGCATCTGATAGCGCTCCCACGCAAACACGGAGCGCTCGCGCAAGGATTTGAAGAAGCGTTGTAGCGGATGCTCAAGCATGTGCCACGGTCCTGAAATCAACTGTCACCGGGGTGCGCGACCCGCAAAAAAAAGCGGACAGCCATGGCTGTCCGCAAATATGCGCACATGGAGAGAAGCTTATCGCAGACGCGTTAGAACACCGACTGAATTTTCAGGCCAGCCACCAGCGCGTTGTCGACTTCATCCACACCACCCGGGTGCGTGACGTATTGCAGGTTGGGGCGTACGGTCAGCCAGTTGGTCACGTGGAAGCCGTAGTTGATCTCGTAGTTGTATTCGGTTTCACGAATGGGCGAGAACAGCGGATTGTCGTATTCCGAAACACCATTGGCCGCGTTGGTCAGCTCGGCGTTTTTCTTCACGTCATCGTTGACATGGATACGGGCGAAACCGATGCCGACGTCATCCTTCGGACGCGCGTCGAACGGGCCCTTGTACACAAACATCAGCGACTGGTAGTTGTCGATGAAGTTGGTGTCCTTGTCGTGGAAAGTGGCGTTGGCCGCGATGTTCAGACCGCGAGAAGCGTCACCGTTGTGACTGGTGAGTTGCTGCTGCGCGACGAACCAGTAGCCATGCTTGCTATCGTGGACGCGAAAAGGGTTGCCCGTGGTCGCTGCGTCCTGGCCATTGTCGTCCTCGCGCACGTCGTCGGCAGGCGCAGTGCTTTTGTAGTAACCGACACGGTATTCGCCCGGCAGGTTGTTGACCTTCGGCGACCAGACCAGCTCGACCGGCAGGACGGTGCCATTGGTACCACTGCCGCTGAGCTTGAAGCCGTTACCGTGTTCCAGTTGCGACGTGTTCTGGTTGTACGCGCCAATCTGGGCGTAGAGCTCGTCATTGATGTTGTACTTCACGCGGATCGCCGCCTGCATCACCGGCCAGTTGTACCAGATGTTGGTGGCCCAGTTACCCACCTGGGATCCGCAGAACGCCAGGTTCTGGAATTCGCACGGGAAGGTGTTGAAGTCTTCACCTTCACCGAAGTAACCGGCTTTGACGTCCAGTTTGTTGTCGAGGAACTGGTGCTGAATCCACAACTGGGTCAGACGTACCATATGGCCACGACCGAAGACTTCCTGCGAGGAACTCAAGGTGCCGGCACGCGGATCGCCGATACGGTCGTTGGAGATGTTCTCACCGTTACGGTTGGTGAGCTGGATCTTGGCCTGGGTGTTATCCCAGCCGAACAGTTTCTCCAGGTCCAGCGCCGCGCCCAGGCCAAACTGGTCGGCGTAGCGCGCGGTCTTGTCATCGTTGAAACCGCCATGCAGGTTGCCGCCGACTTCACCGACGTAGTCCATCTTGATGTCGATGCCTTGCTCGATCAGCTTGGTACGCTCGCCCCCCCAGTCGCCCGTCATCCACTTGGAGTCGGAGCTGAACGCTTCATCGGCCATCGCATTGCCGGCCAGAACCAGTGCTGCCGCTGCTGAAACCTGGCAGATCAACCGGGCCTTGTTCTTCATCTTCATCCCTACTTCCTCGTTTTATTGTTATTAACTTTTCTTCTTTAACGCGGTTACATCAGTTGCGACGGAGGTCTCCACCCGACGCATATCCCCCCCTGTAGGAGCGAGCTTGCTCGCGATGGACGCAATGACGACGCGTACTCTCTGATCAAATGCGGCGCCATTGAGATCATCGCGAGCAAGCTCGCTCCTACAGTTTTGTTCTTCAGCGGCCTTTGAATTGGGCCACGTTGTCAGCATGCGCCTCGGCTTTCGGCACGCCGGCAACCCCCAGCCGCTCCCCGCTCTTGGCATCGAACAGCAGCACTTTCGCCGGGTCGAATTGCAGGGTTAGGGTCTCGCCCACGGCAGGCGCCACGTCCGGCGCCAGGCGGCAGCAGACCTTGGTGTCGTTGAGGTTGACGAAGACCAGGGTGTCGGGACCGGTCGGTTCGGTGACCTGGACTTCGGCACGAATGGTCGGCAAACCGTTCGCTTCGCCGTTGGCCAGGATGATCTGCTCAGGGCGCATGCCGAGGATCACTTCGCGGTCTTCGAGACCGGCGTCCTGCATGCCCAAAGGCAACTCGCAACGGGCCTGACCGCTGTCGAGCAGCGCCAGCAGTCGACCGTCCTTGCGCTGCAGGCGCAGCGGGATGAAGTTCATCGGCGGCGAACCGATGAAGCTCGCCACGAACAGGTTGGCCGGGTTGTTGTAGATGTCTTTCGGCGTGCCGAACTGCTGGATGATTCCGTCCTTCATCACCGCCACTTTGTCGCCCAGGGTCATGGCTTCGATCTGGTCGTGGGTCACGTAGACCGTGGTGGTTTTCAGGCGCTGGTGCATCAGTTTCATTTCGGTGCGCATCTCGACCCGCAGCTTGGCGTCGAGGTTGGACAGCGGTTCGTCGAACAGATAAATCTTCGGCCGCCGCGCCAGTGCACGGCCCATCGCCACACGCTGTTGCTGTCCACCGGAGAGTTGGCCGGGTTTGCGGCTGAGCAGGTGTTCGATCTGCAACAGCTTGGAAACCCGAGCGACTTCTTCGTCGATTTCGGCGGTGGGCATTTTGCGGATCTTCAGGCCGAACGCGATGTTGTCGCGCACGCTCATGGTCGGATACAGCGCGTAGGACTGGAACACCATGGCGATGTCGCGATCCTTGGGGCTCATGCCGCTGATGTCGGCGTCGTCCACCAGGATCGCGCCGCCGCTGATGGTTTCCAGGCCGGCGATGCAGTTCATCAAGGTCGACTTGCCGCAGCCCGACGGGCCGACCAGGATCAGGAATTCCCCGTCATCGATTTTCAGTTCGATGTTTTTCAGGGTGTCCGGCAAACCGGCGCCGTAGGTCTTGTTGACGTTGCGTAATTCGAGAGTTGCCATGTTCTACCCCTTGACCGCGCCGGACGTCAGCCCACGCAGGAAATACTTGCCAGCGAATATGTAGACCAGCAGTGTCGGCAGCCCGGCGATCATCGCGGCGGCCATATCAACGTTGTATTCCTTGGCCCCGGTGCTGGTGTTGACCAGGTTGTTCAGGGCCACGGTAATTGGCTGGGCATCGCCACTGGCGAAGACCACGCCGAACAGGAAGTCATTCCAGATCTGGGTGAACTGCCAGATCAGGCAGACCATCACGATCGGGATCGACATCGGCAGCAGGATTTTCAGGAAGATCGTGAAGAAGCCCGCGCCATCGAGCCGCGCCGCTTTGACCAGCGCATCCGGAATGCTCACGTAGTAGTTGCGAAAGAACAGCGTGGTGAACGCCAGGCCGTAGACCACGTGCACCAGCACCAGGCCGGAGGTGGTGTTGGCCAGGCCGAACTTGCCGAGGGTGAACGAGGCTGGCAACAGCACGGTCTGGAACGGCAGGAAGCAGCCGAACAGCAACAGGCCGAAGAACAGTTGCGAACCACGGAAGCGCCACATCGACAGCACGTAGCCGTTCATCGCACCAATAAACGTGGAAATCAGTACCGCCGGCACGGTGATCTTCACCGAGTTCCAGAAGTAGCCGCCGACCACGTCCCAGGCCTTGATCCAGCCGATGCCGTCGATCACGGTCGGCCAGCTCAACAGGTTGCCGGTGCGGATGTCTTCAGGGGATTTGAAACTGGTCAGCAGCATCACCACCAACGGGATCAGGTACACCGCCGCTGCCAATAGCAAGGTGGCGTAGATCGCGATGCGGCTGAAACTGAGCGTTGGTTTACCGAGTTGATTAGTCATGGCGTTTGCCTCGCAGCTCGGAGTACAAGTACGGCACAAGGATGGTCAGCACCGCGCCGAGCATCAGCATGGCGCTGGCCGAACCGATGCCCATCTGGCCACGGCTGAACGTGAAGGAATACATGAACATCGCTGGCAGGTCGGAGGAGTAACCCGGACCGCCCGCGGTCATCGCCGCGACCAGGTCGAAGCTCTTGATCGCGATGTGCGCCAGGATCATGAAGGCACTGAAGAACACCGGGCGCAGGCTCGGCAGGACGATCTTCAGGTAGATGGTCGGCAGGCTCGCACCATCGACCTGGGCGGCACGGATGATCGACTGATCGACACCGCGCAGGCCGGCCAGGAACATCGCCATGACAAACCCGGAGGCTTGCCATACGGCGGCGATCACCAGGCAGTAAACCACGCGATCCTGATCCACCAGCCAGTCGAGGCGGAAGCCTTCCCAGCCCCAATCCCGCAGCATCTTGTCCAGGCCCAGGCCAGGGTTGAGCAGCCATTTCCACGCGGTACCGGTGACGATCATCGACAGCGCCATCGGGTACAGGTAGACGGTGCGGATGAAGCCTTCCTTGCGAATGCGCTGGTCCAGCAGCACGGCGAGGAACACGCCCAGCACCAGGCTGATGCCGATGAACATGCCGCCGAACAGCGCGAGGTTCTTGCTCGCGACCCACCAACGGTCGTTGTCCATCAGGCGCATGTATTGCTGCAGGCCGACCCACTTGTAGCTCGGCATGAAGCTGGAGTTGGTGAAGGACAGAATGAACGTCCAGATGATGTAACCGTAGAAGCCAACCAACACGATCAGCATGCTCGGCGCGAGTACCAACTTGGGTAGCCAGCGTTGCAGCGCATCGAACGGTGAGGCTTTGCTGAAAACCGCCACAGAGCTCATCGGGATAATCCAGGTTTAGATGTAAGGATCGGAGTGCGATCCCTTGTAGGAGCTGCCGCAGGCTGCGATCTTTTGATTTTGTTTTTSAAAAWCAAGATCAAAAGATCGCAGCCTGCGGCAGCTCCTACAGGGGGGATGCCAAGGGATTACTGGGCCGCTTTGACAGCCGAGGCCAGTTGGGCGCTGGCCTTGGCCGGGTCAGCGTCCTTGTCGTTCATGAAGTTGGTGACCACGTCGAAGATCGCGCCCTGCACGGCCAGGGAGGTGGCCATGTTGTGCGCCATGCTCGGTTGCAGGCCGCCGGTCTTGTCGTCCGCGACAAAGTCCTTCGCCGATTTCTGGGCGCACTCGTCGAAGCCGAGCTTGTCCATTTCGTTCAGCATGTCGTTACGCACCGGGATCGAACCCTTGTTCATGCTGAAGACTTTCTGGAAGTCGGTACCCAATGCGACCTTGGCCAGGTCTTGCTGGGCAGCGATGTCGCCTTTGCGATCGGCCTTGAGCTTGAACACCGCCAGGGAGTCGATGTTGTAGGTGAAGGCTTTTTCAGTGCCCGGGAACGCTACGCACTGGTAGTCCTTGCCGGCGACTTTCTTCGCCGCAGTCCACTCGCTTTTTGCCCAGTCGCCCATCATCTGCATGCCGGCCTTGCCGTTGATGACGTCGGCGGCGGCGATGTTCCAGTCACGACCGGCGCGGTTCGGGTCCATGTAGCCGGTGATCTTTTTCAGCTCGGCGAACGACTGGGTCATCTGCGGGCCGGACAGGGTTTTCTGGTCCAGGTCGACCAGGGCTTTCTTGTAACCGTCGGCGCCCATGACCGAGAGCACCACGTCTTCGAACACGGTGCTGTCCTGCCAAGGCTGACCGCCGTGGGCGAGCGCGATGAAGCCGGCGGCTTTGAGCTTGTCGCCGGCGGCATAGAATTCTTCGAGGGTGGTCGGGGCTTTTTCGATCCCGGCTTTCTTGAATACTTGCGGGTTGATCCACAGCCAGTTGACGCGGTGGATGTTCACCGGCACGGCCACGTAATCGCCTTCGTACTTGACGGTGTCGGAGACTTTCTTCGACAGCAGGCCATCCCAGTTTTCCGACTTGGATACTTCTTTCAACGCGTCGGTGCTGAGCAGGCCAGTGCTACCCCACTCCTGGATATCCGGACCTTTGATTTGCGCGACGCCCGGCGGGTTGCCGGCTACGGCGCGACTTTTGAGTACGGTCATGGCCGTGGAACCGCCGCCACCGGCGACTGCGCCGTCCTTCCAGGTGAAGCCGTCCTTTTCGACTTGAGCCTTCAGGACATCGACTGCTGCTTTTTCACCACCGGAGGTCCACCAGTGAACGACTTCAACGGAACCTTTGGATTCAGCGGCAAGAACACTGAGGGGGAGCGCAGACAGGGAAGCGAGAGAAATGACAGTAGCGAGGCGAGAAATCGCATTCATCCAGGAGCACCTTTCTTGTTGTTATGCATGCAAGTCTATTGCTTGCGCTGCATAGGAGTTTAAACAGGGGATATCCCCTCGCAGGTAACGAAGGGATGCGCGAATGTCACCGCATGGTTACATAGAACCGCTCTGGGACAACTGCACCAGCGCCGTGGCCATGCTCGGCGCCAGCGCCAGGCGCGGAATCAATACGGCTTGCCAGGCGTGGTAAAGGTCAGGTTTGCCGGGCCAGATATCGGCACTCGGGCGGTTCAGCGGGTCGAGTTCGTGATGCCAGCTGCCATCGCAGCGGTCGATGAAATGACTGTCACAAAATTCCCAGAATAGTCGGTACCAGTGCTCGTACTGCTCATCGCCGGTACGTTTGAGTAGCGCACTGGCGGCGGCACTGGCTTCGCAATGGGTCCAGTGCAGGCGATGGCGGACCACCGCTTTGTTGTCCCAGTCCAGGGTGTAGACAATCCCCGGCGCGCCGTCGATGCTCCAGCCGTGACGGCAATTGTGCTCGAAGAGTTTTTGCGCGTCGGTGACCAGCCAGCCCGGCGTGAGCATCCCTGCTCTCACCCGCGAAGCTTCGAGGTGCAGCAACAATCGCGCCCACTCGAAACCGTGGCCCGGGGTGGTGCCGTACGGGCGGAAGCCGTCGGCGGGGTTGTCGTGGTTGTAGTCCCGCAGCGGCTGCCAGTCGCGGTCGAAATGCTCGATCACCAGGTAATCGTTGGCAGCGGCGTGACCATGGATCACTCGCTCGACAATCCGTTGGGCGCGGCTCAGCCAGCGGTTGTCTTCAGTGACATCGGCCAGGGCGAGGAAGGCTTCAGTGGCGTGCATGTTGCTGTTGGCGCCTCGGTACGCCTCCTCCTCGCTCCAGTCGCGATTGAAGGTCTCGCGCATCGCGCCTTCTTCTTCGCTCCAGAAACAGGTATCGATGATATCGATCGCATCATCGAGCAAGGCTTGCGCACCGGGGCGCTGCGCGACCACCGCAGAACTTGCCGCCAGCGCGACGAAGGCATGCAGGTAGGCGTTCTTGCCGGTGTTGCCATCGCGATGTTCGGCGGCCGCGAACCAGCCGCCATGCACCGCATCACGCAACGGCCCGCGCAGCGCCGCAACGCCGTGATCCACCAGCTCGGCAAAACCCGGCAAGCCCTGAATATGGGCCATGGCGAAGCTGTGGGTCATGCGCGCGGTGTTCATGGTCTGGGCTTGCGCATCAGCCGCGAGACGGCCTTTTCCATCGAGGTTGCCGAAGCCTTCAGGCAGCTTCGAAGCCTTGGCGAAGGCCAGCAGGCGCAAGCCTTCGGTGGCGAGCCATTGCTGATGGGCAGGTGCGTTCAGCCAACTGCTGAAGGCCGGTTGGAAGGTGTCCATGGCGTACCTTTTTTGTTGTTATGACTGTGGAGCAGCATAAACAACGGACGAAGGCGGGCTTGTAACGAAGGGGGTGGGGTTTGTCACCACTCAGTGACAAAGAAAGATCAAAAGATCGCAGCCTGCGGCAGCTCCTACGCCGATCTCTGTAGGAGCTGCCGAAGGCTCGGGCCGCGTTCGGACGATCTTTTGATCTTTCAATCAACCGAACGGGGCAACTGCAGGGTCACCCGCAACCCGCCTTCACGCAGATTCTGCAAACTCACTTCACCGCCATGGCTATGGGCAATGTTGCGGGCAATCCCCAGCCCCAACCCATAACCCTGCTGTTGCCCGGCCAGGCGGAAGTGCGGTTCGAACACCTGCTCCAGACGCTGCTCCGGTACGCCCGGCCCTTCATCATCGACGTGCAGGATGAACGCGCTTTCGTCGTCATCGATGTGCAGGTGCGCGTTCTGCCCATACTTCAACGCATTGTCGATCAGGTTGCCGATGCAGCGCTTGAGCGCCAGCGGTTTGCCCGGGTACGCCGCCAGCGCCCGCCCCTGCTGGGTCACGCGGCCGTTGCCGTTCGGTGCGAGATAGGGTTCCACTAGACAATCGAGCACATGGTTGAGATCCACCGGCTCGATGTTCTCGTGGATGTCGGTGTCTTTCACGCATTGCAGCGCGCCCTTGACCAGCAATTCGAGCTCGTCCAGATCGCGGCCGAACTTGGCTTGCAACTTCTCATCTTCCAGCAATTCAACGCGCAACCGCAGTCGGGTAATCGGCGTGCGCAAATCATGGGAAATCGCGCTGAACAACTGGCTGCGCTCGGTCAGGTAACGACTGATGCGCTCGCGCATGGTGTTGAAGGCGCGCCCGACCTCGACCACTTCGCTACCCCCGCCTTCGGCCACCGGTTCCACGTCGGCCCCCAACGACAGGTCCCGCGCCGCCCGCGCCAGGCGCTTGAGCGGACGACTCTGCCAGTGCACCAGCAGGCCGATGAACAACAGCAAAAAGCTGCTGGTCAGGACGATGAACCACACCTGCTGCGCCGGCAGGCCCTGCTCTTCAAGACTGGTGTAGGGCTCGGGCAAAAGCGAGGCGATGTACAGCCACTCGCCCGGCGCCATCTGGATCTGCGTGACCAGTACCGGCGGGTTCACCGGTTCCAGGGTCAGCGCGTAGTGCGCCCATGAGCGTGGCAACTCATCGAGCTTCAGGCCGCCATTGAAGATGCGCAGGTCTTCCGGGCTGACGAAGGTCACCGAGATGTCGGCGTCCTGACCGAGGGACTGGCGTAGCACTTCGTCCACCGCTTTGAGCACCGCTTCTTTGCGCGGGGTGATGGGCAGCACTTCCATGCCCAGGGGTTTGTCATTGAGCGTCACCACGAACCGGGTACCGCCCATGCTGCGCAACTGATCGAGCACCAAGGGCCGAAACGCCACTGGCAACGAACGAAAATAACTGACACTGGCCGTCATCGAATGGGCCAGGCTGCGGGCGCTGGTGACCAGGCCCTCGAGCTGCGTGGCACGCAGTTGCGATACCCAGATCACGCTCGACAACGCTTGGGCGAACAACACCGCCAGCAAGGTCAACAGCAACATCCGCCCGAGCAGCGAACGCGGCATCGGCACCTTGGCGGCGAGCTTGCGCAATAGCTTAGTGGCCATTGCTGGCAACCACATTGGCTGCCAGTTGGTAGCCGCTGCCGCGCACGGTGCGGATCAGCCGTGGCGGCTTTTCGGTGTCGCGCAGGCGCTGGCGCAACCGGCTGACCGCCATGTCGACGATGCGATCGAGGGGCATCAGTTCACGGCCACGAGTGGCGTTGCCGATGGTGTCGCGGTCGAGGATTTCCTGCGGGTGATCGAGGAACAGTTTCAGCAGCGCGAAGTCGGCGCCCGAGAGAATCACCTCTTCGCCGTCGATGTGAAACAGCCGATGGCTGACCATGTCCAGCCGCCAGTCATCGAAGGCCAGCACCTCACCGCCACTGCGCTCCTGACCGAACTGCGCACGGCGTAGCAATGCCTTGATCCGCGCCTGCAATTCCCGTGGGCTGAAGGGCTTGCCGAGGTAATCGTCGGCGCCCAGTTCCAGGCCGATGACGCGGTCGGCTTCGTCGGAACTGGCGGTGAGCATGATGATCGGCACCTGTGCCTGGCGTGGATGCTGGCGAATCCAGCGACACAGGCTGAAACCGTCTTCGTCGGGCAACATCACATCAAGGATCACCAGATCGGCCGGCGCGTCGTTCAGCGCCTGGCGAAAACCGGCGCCATCGGCGGTGGCACGCACCTGGAAACCGGCGCGGGTCAGGTAGGTGTCCAGCAACTCGCGTATCTCTTGATCGTCATCGACCAACAAAATCGACTTGTTGACTGAGCTCACGGGCGGCGTCCTTGTTGTTTGAATTGGGCGGATTATGCCTGATGCGCAAAATATACAAACACCACAGAAACAACTGTGGGAGCGAGCTTGCTCGCGATGGCGGAGTGTCAGTCCACAAAGATGTT
>NZ_JBFUIC010000140.1:0-11808 GCF_056402075.1 Pseudomonas sp. P4_C3 | reverse complement strand
GATGCTCCTCGCTCCGGTGATCTTCCTGACCGTAGTCACGGGGATCGCCCGCATGGAAAACATGAAGGAACTAGGTCGAGTCGGCTTTCGCGCCTTGCTCTATTTCGAAGTCGTGTCGACGCTGGCGCTKGTGGTCGGCCTGGTGGTGGTCGATGTGTTCAAACCCGGCGCCGGCATGAACATCGATGTTGCTACCCTCGACACTTCCAGCCTGGCCACCTACACCTCGGCCGTGAAACATGCATCGTTCATGGACTTCGTCATGAACATCATTCCCGACACCATCGTGGATGCCTTCGCCAAGGGCAATGTGCTGCAAATCCTGCTGTTTTCCATCCTGTTGGGAATCGCCTTGGCTCATGTGGGGCCACGCGGCAAAGCGTTCGTCGATACGCTGGATAGCCTGATGCAGGGCATGTTTCGTATCGTCAACATGGTCATGCGCCTGGCGCCGATCGGTGCATTCGGTGCCATCGCCTTCACCATCGGCAAGTACGGCTTCGGCTCGCTGTTCTCTCTGGGCAAGCTGATGGCTTGCGTTTACCTGACCTGCGCCGTGTTCGTGATCTTTGTGCTAGGGCCGATCTGCCGCTACAGCGGTTTCAGCCTTTGGAAGTTTTTGAAATTCATCAAGGAAGAGCTGTTCACCGTACTGGGCACCAGCTCTTCGGAGTCAGTACTGCCGCAGATGATCTCGAAGATGGAAAAGGCCGGGGTGTCCAAGCCCGTCGCCGGGATGATCATTCCGTCCGGATTGACCTTCAACCCCGACGGGCAGGCGATCTACTACACCATCGCCGCGATTTTCATCGCCCAAGCGACCAACACGCCGCTGACCCTGACCGATCAGTTGATCGTACTGGCGGTGTTGATGTTTACCTCCAAAGGTTCGGCAGGTGTCACCGGTTCGGGGTTCATCATTTTGGCCGCCACCTTATCTTCCCTGGGCACCATCCCGGTGGCCGGCATGGTGTTGCTGCTGGGTGTCGACCGGTTCATGTCGGAAGCGCGGGCCATTACCAACACCATCGGTAATGGTGTCGGCACCATGGCCATCGCCAAATGGGTAGGGGCGCTGGATACGGTGAAAATGCACAAGGCGCTCAATGGTGAGATCGAAGAACAAAAGCCTGAAATTGTGCAGGCGGAGACTATCTATGTCCCTTCACCGGTGACGGGCAGTCCCTTGCCGTCCAGCCTCAAAAAGGCCTCTCGGGCGTAAGTATGTGGCGCTGAAATTAACGCCATACTTGATCGAGTATTTCGCTCAGAGAGATATGCCGCCTTTAAATCCGGCACGGCTGCACGCGTGGCTCAGCAACGCTCGAGTCTTGGCTGACCAAGTGATTTCGGCTGGAGTACAAAAGGGCCCTTCACAGGCTGTGTGAACACACTCTGGCGAAGGCACCAACAAACGCCCCGACATGTTCGGGGCGTTTGTTTTTGTGCTGGAAAAAAACCTTTCAACCAAATTAACTGAATCTTATAGCGATGCCCTAACCACCAATGGACAATCAACTGGCTGGGCTCCCGATACGTCGAGGGTCTCGATCAGGTGCCGGGCAGCCTTGCGACCGATCTCGTAG
Source organism: Pseudomonas sp. P4_C3 (assembly GCF_056402075.1). Classification (NCBI taxonomy): domain Bacteria; kingdom Pseudomonadati; phylum Pseudomonadota; class Gammaproteobacteria; order Pseudomonadales; family Pseudomonadaceae; genus Pseudomonas; species Pseudomonas sp. P4_C3. Next base: position 10,222 of record NZ_JBFUIC010000140.1, on the reverse strand, counting down.
TACGGCAGTTGCACCGTGGTCAGCGGCGGGATGAACAGCTCGGCAATACCGATCATGTTGTCGTAGCCGAGCACGGCGACATCGTCGGGAATTTTCAGGCCACGGCCCAACAGCAGCTGATAGGCACAAAAGGCAATGCGGTCGTTGCCACAGATCAGAATGTCGAATTGGGGACGACCCTCAATGATGTGCCGGTCGAGGATGGCTGCGGTTTCACCATAGGCGTCATGATCGGAAAGGTCGTATTGCAGGAGTGCGTCAGGCAACAGCCCGAATGCCTGACAGGCACGTTGCAGACCTTTTTGTCGCAGGTTCCAGGCCAGACTCTGTTTGGGCAGATTGATACACAGAGGACGCCGATAGCCCTGGCTCAACGCGTGATGTACGGCTCGATACTGCCCCGCTTCGTCGTCTGGCACATAACTCACCAGGCGACTGTCATCGGCCAGGCAATTGGCGAGTACCAGGGGTTTGCTCATCAATCGYTCGGGAATGCACACCTGGCGAAACCCCATGGCACTGAAGATCAACCCGTCGGGGCGGTGCGACAACATCAGGTCGATGTTCTGGTCGGTGGGCGGGTTGCTCAACAGGTTAAGGATGAACACATTCCAGCCGGCTTGCTGCGCGGTCTGTTCGATGGACAGCAGCAACTCGACGGCGAACGGTGTGGTCGCGGTGTCCAGCGCGAACACACCGATGGTTCGCGACTGGAGGTTGTCGCCGCGCATCTTGCGCGCCGACAGGCTCGGTACGAATTGCAGTTCATCAATGGCGCGACGCACCCGTAGAAGGGTTTCGGGGCTCAGTTTTTCCGGATTATTGAGCGCTCGAGAAACCGTCATCAGGGACACGCCGGCCAGCTGTGCAACGTCTTTCACTGAAGTCATGCGAGGCGAGCCCGGTCAGGTTGACGCAGAATCATGACACAGGGCCCGGGCTTCTCGCGACTCGAATGACGCTGCTCATAGCCATCCGCCGCTCATAACCATCCAGAATCGAGAGGCCATGCCTTGGGAATCGAGACACGCCCGCCACTCCCGCTGGCAAACAGCTTCACGCCCAGACTGTCGGGCCGCGGATAGAGGCGACTGCTGAGGCTGAAGCGCCCGTTTTCGTCGAACACCTCGATGGACGAGCGATCGAGGAACACACGCAGTTCCAGTCGCTCTTGTGTCGGGTCTATCGACACGCTGCGCTGGCCTGTGACTTGCGCACCAGAGCGGCTGCGGTCAAGCACCAGACGCTGCAACGCCGCATCGTAGTAGAGCAGGGTTTGTTCATGGCCATCGTCGCTGCAGCGCAACGCGATTCCCAGGTGGCCATCGGTGCAGCCGAGTAAATCCAGGTGCACGTGGATTTCGAGCATATCGCCATTCACTTCCGGCACCCACCGGGTTCCCGATTCATCCCACCACGGCGTGCCAGGCAATGGCGCTTTGCGCAGAGCGGTGAGCTCCCGTGCCGGATACACGCAAAGGCGATCGGCGCACAGTTCAAGTTCGCGTGGCAATCCGAGCATGCCGCACCAGTGATGGGCCTGGCTCGGCATCGGGCTTTCCCACATGTCGAGCCACGCCCAGACAAGGCGCCGACCATCGGCGGCCAATAGCGTCTGCGCTGCATAGAAATCGTGGCCGTTATCCAACTCGACGAAAGGCCCGCCAGTGAAGTTCCACTCGTTGTCGAGTCGGCCCACTCGGTAACCAGTCTGGTACTTGTTAAGCCGTTCGTAACCTTGGGATGGCATGCCTTGGGGGGAGTACAGCAGCACATCGCGTCCGTTCAGTCGAAACAGATCCGGGCACTCCCACATATAGCCATCACCCTCCCTGCCGCCGGACACATAGTTAAGGAACTCCCAGGCGTGCAGATCCGTGGAACGGTACAGCGGGAGCAGCGGCATATCGCCCAGACGTGCGCCGGCAATGAGGTACCAATAGTCATCCTCCTTCCATACCTTGGGGTCACGAAAGTGCATGATAGTGTCTTGCGGCGCGGTCTCGATGACGGCGCCATGCTTGACGAACCGGATGCCGTCGCTGCTGGTGGCCAAGCACTGGACTTGACGGATCGAGCGTTCGTCTCCCACGTCCCCCAGCCAGGTGTGGCCGGTGTAGATCAGTGCCAAGGTATCTCCACACACCACTGCGCTACCGGAAAAACATCCGTCACGGTCGAAGTCATCGCCGGGTGCCAGCGCAATGGGCAGGTGCTGCCAATGAACCAGATCGGCACTCTTGGCGTGGCCCCAATACATCGGGCCCCATTTCGCGTCGAAGGGGTAATGCTGATAGAACACGTGATACTCGCCACGAAAGTACACGACCCCGTTAGGGTCGTTCATCCAGCCCACTTGGGGGGCAATATGATAGCCGGGTCGATAATCCTGGATGACGCGAGACAGGCCGTCACTCAGCGCACGCTGCGCAAGGTCAAGGGAAGAAGGCATTGGATCGCTCAGGGTATTCAAAGACAAGGTCATAGGGCGCGTGCTCGTGCCGGGCTTAGAGAGACACCATCCGGCAGGGTTTCAATGGCGTGTGGGTGGCGCTTCAAGGCCGTGCCGTCGGCGTCGAACAGGTGCAGATTGCCGAGCTCCAGCTGTAGCTCGACCTGATCGCCCACCTGCCATCCGGCGTTGACCTCACAACGACAGATCAGTGGCTCGTCCTGACCTGTATCGAGGTGCACATAGGTTTCACTGCCCAGGTATTCGACCCCGGTCACGACGACGCCGGCAGTTCCCTGCGCCGCCTTGAGCGACACGTGTTCCGGGCGAATCCCCAGGCTCAGTGGGGCGTCCACCGCCAGGTTCGAGCTGTCGAAGGGCAGGGCAGTCATACCCAGGACGGGAGTATCGACCAGGCTGGTTTCACCCGGTACATGCAGGCGTGCCGCCAGAAAGTTCATTCTGGGCGAACCGAGAAAACCGGCGACAAAGCGGCTCGCCGGGCGCTCATAGAGTTCGCGCGGTGAGCCGACCTGCTCTACGCGACCGCCATTGAGCACAACAATTTTATCGGCCAGGGTCATCGCTTCCACTTGATCGTGGGTGACGTAGATCATGGTCGAGCCCAGTCGGGCATGCAGCCGGGCGATTTCGTTGCGCATCTGCACCCGCAAGGACGCATCCAGATTGGAGAGCGGTTCATCGAACAACAAGATGTCCGGTTCCCGCGCCATGGCCCTGCCCATGGCCACACGCTGACGCTGCCCTCCAGACAGTTCCTTTGGCTTGCGTTGCAGCAGTTTGTCCAATTGCAGGATTTGCGCCGTTTTCAGCACGCGCTCGCGCAGGCTGGTCTTTTCAGTCTTGGCCAGTTTGAGACCAAAACTGATGTTGTCGTAGACGCTCATGTGCGGGTACAGCGCATAAGACTGAAACACCATGCCGACGCCACGCTCGCGCGGTTCCAGGTCGTTGACCCGACGCCCGTCGATCAGCAGGTCGCCGCCGCAGATCGAATCCAGTCCGGCGATCAGTCGTAGCAGGGTCGATTTTCCGCAGCCCGAAGGGCCAACGAACACCACGAATTCACCCGCCGCGATTTCCAGGCTGACGTCGCGAAGAATCCGTGCGCCGCCCAATTGTTTGTTCACGTTGTCCAGTTTCAATTTGATCACGATGCTGTTCCTTGTCTTTGTTGGGCATCAACCCTTTAACGCGCCGGCAGTGAGGCCGGAAACGATTCGGCGCTGGAAGATCAGCACCAGAATCACCAGTGGGACGGTGACCAGCACCGAGGCGGCCATCAACAATCCCCAAGGCAACTCATGGGGGCTGCCGCCGGAAATCAAGGCGATGGCGACCGGCACCGTGCGTTGGGTGTCGGTGAGGGTGAAGGTCAGGGCAAACAGGAACTCGTTCCACGCTGCGATGAAGGCCAATAAGCCCGTAGTGACCAGTGCGGGCCAGAGCAGCGGCAACAGCACGCGGGTCAGCGTGACCCATGGGGACGCGCCATCCATGATTGCCGCTTCTTCCAGTTCATGAGGCAATTGCCCCATGAAGGTGGTCAGCACCCAGACGGTGAAGGGCAGGGTGAAAATCGTGTAGCTCAGGATCAACGCCCAAGACGTGTTGTACAGGCCCAGGGCGCGGATCACCTCGAACAGCCCCGACAACACCGCGACCTGAGGAAACATCGACACACCAAGAACCATCATCAACACCGTGCCACGCCCACGAAACTTCACCCGGCCCAAGGCATAGGCGGCGGTCACACTGAGGAACAGCGCCAGCGTTACCACGCACAGCGCAACCACCAGCGAGTTACCGATAGCCCGCAGGAATGAGGCTTGATGGAGTACCGCTGCGTAATTGGAGAAGTCGGGGTTATCGATCCAGTAGCTCACCTCGAACAAGGCGCTGGACGGCTTCAGCGAAGTCACGATGGCGTAGTAGAAAGGGAAGACCGCATACAGCAGCAATACCCCGATCAGACACCAGAACCCGAGGCGCAACAGCGCTTTTTTCAGTAGACGCGGGCTCATGACCGGACCTCCAGTTGACGGCGTCCGAGGTAGAGGTAAAGCATGGCGATGACCGCAACCACCAGAAACAGCAGCGTCGACGCCGCGCTGCCGTAACCGACGTCCTGGAACTCCACCAGGTGCTGGCGGGCATAGACCGACATGCTCATGGTGCTCGACGAGTTCGAGGTCAGCACATAGATGACGTCGAACACCCGCAACGAGTCGAGGATGCGGAAGATCGCCGCCACCAACAATGCAGGCATCAGCAGGGGAAGGGTGACACGCCAGAACACTTTCAGCGGATGAATGCCATCGACCCTGGCGGCTTCATAGCAATCGCTCGGCAACATCTGCAAGGCCGCCAGCATCAGCAGCGTGACAAAAGGGACGGTCTTCCAGACATCGACGATGATCACCGCCCACATCGACAGGTCCGCATCGGCCGTCCAGGCCAGGGGCGCGTCAATCAGGCCGACGCTCAGCATCATGTGATTGATGATGCCGAACTGGTCGTTAAGCATCCATGACCAGATCTTCGCCGAGACAATCGTCGGAATCGCCCAGGGAATCAGAATCAACGCACGCACCAAAGAGCGTCCGGTGAACTTGATGTTCAGCAGCAACGCCACCAGCAGTCCCAGTACGACTTCCAGTCCTACCGACACCACGGTGAAATGCAAGGTGTTGCGCACAGCGTTCCACCATTGAGGATCGACCAGGATGCCCGACCAGCTGGAACCGTTGTGGAACAGATAATTGCTCAAGCCGACGAAGGCTCCGCCACTCGTATCCGACAGGCTCGCGTCGGTCAGGCTGAACCAGAATGTGCGCAGCAGCGGCCAGGCTGCCACCAGGGCCAGACACAACAGCATCGGTGTCAAAAACAGCCAGGCAGCGCGTACTCGGCGACGTTGTACGGGCGTTTCCCTGGTGAGCAGAAGCTCCTCACAGGGGACATGGGTAGAAGAGACAGACATGGTGATTTCCTTCCTTGTGGCTTACCAGTTCCGGCGTTTGATGCGCGTGAGTTCGCTTTCCAGTTCGGCCAGCGCCTGATCGACAGGCAACTCGCCCGCCAGCACGCCATGCACTCGATCGAAGAACGCATTGGAGACCCTTGGATAGCGATCGGCAGTGATTGAGGCGGGGCGCATGACCCCATCGTTGAGAATGCTGTGCAGCTGAGCGTAATAAGGCATTGCCGCGAGCAATTCGGGATCTTGATACAGCGACTCGATAACCGGGTTATAGGCGCCTATCAGGGCACGACGTTTCTGCTCTTGGGCACGGGTCAGGTAGCTCACCAGCTCGGCGGCAAGTTTTGGATGGGCGCTGTAACGCGATACCGCCAGACCCCAGCCACCGAGGGTGGATGCATGGCTGCCGGTCTCGCCGCCGCGGGGCAGGGGGGCGACCCCAACCTTATCCTTTACTGCACTGTCCTGGCTTTGAACCAGGGCCCAGACATAAGGCCAGTTACGCATGAACAGCGCATTTCCCGACTGGAATACGCCACGGCCTTCCTCCTCGGTGTAATTGAGTACCCCACGCGGGGAGATGTCTCCCACCCAGCTTTTCGCCAGGGTCAAAGCCGTTCTTGAGGCCTGACTGTTGACCACGATGTCGCCTCGTGGATTGACCAGTCCACCTTCCGGTTGGCTGCTGATCCACTCCAGCGCATTACACGTCAGGCCTTCGTAAGCGCGCCCTTGAAAGATGTAACCCCATGCATTGGGGTTCCCGGCAGTGCGCTCGGCCTGTTGAATATTCCTGGCGGTAGCGGTCATTTCCTCCCACGTCTGGGGAACCTGCTGGTTGTATTTCTCGAGCAAGTCCTTGCGGTAATACAGCAGGCCCGAGTCGGTGAACCACGGCATCGTCACCAGCCGTCCGTTCACCGTGGCGTTATCCACCTGTGCCTGGAAGTAGCCCTGGGTCGCATTGGCAGGAAGCACCTCGCGCAGATCCATCAGATGTTTGGCCAGCATCCCCGGCCACACCATGTCGATTTGAATGATGTCGATGTCGCTGGACTGCGCACTGAGGATCTGTTGGTAGAACGACAACCTCTCGGTTGCCGAGTTAGGTGTTGAGACCACCTCGACGTGGTTGCCGGTCTGTTTCGACCACGCCTCGACAGCCTCTTTGCAGAGTTGTAATTCCGCACCCACCGCGCCGCAGGAGATCGTCAAATCAGCTGCGTTCGAGAGGGATGGAAGCCCGGCACAAAGGGTGAGCAGTGCTGCTGGAAGAAGAGATTTAAGCTGTTTCATAAAGCCCTCTTTATTTTTGTTTTTAGAAAAGTTAACGTTAACATCGCCAAATGTAGCAGCGTATTCGCGATGAGGCATCCTTTTTTTCGTCGATTGCGACAATTCGCAACTCAAGAAAAATGGCCGGTCGCGGAAACTAGACAATAAAAACAAAACAGGAAATCCACATGCAGAAAGCATCAAGCTGGCTACTCGCAGGCGTGCTCGGTACCTCGGCGGTAACCTCTCAGGCCGCGACTCTGGAAGAACGCATGGCCGCGTTTGAAGCCCGTACCAGCGCAGCGGAGAAGCGTGCAGCCGCGGCCGAACAGCAAACCCAGGCACTTGCCAGGGAATTGCAGCAGATCAAACTCGCCACTGCTCCCTTGCCGCCCGCCGCGTCTACTGCGGCAGTAATTTCGGCGCCCGCTTTGGATACCCGAGTGGCAAAACTCGAAGCCCGTCAGCAAAGCCTGGAGAAAGAGGGCAGTACCGGACACCTCACTGATGGGTTCAGCTTCAACGGCTACGCCCGCTCCGGATTGCTGATCAACGATCGGCTGGGTGGTGGTCGTGGCGGCCCTTATGAAACTCCTGCCGGTTCAGTCGGTGGTGCAGTCGGGCGACTCGGTAACGAGGACGACACCTACATGCGTATAGACCTGTCGAAAGAAATCTATGCGCAAAACGGCACCCGTTCCAAATTCACGGTCTCCATCGCCGATGGTGTGGAAAGTTCCAATGACTGGACGGCCGACGAAAGCAAACTGAACGTGCGCCAGGTATTCACAGCGCTTGACCATGTCGCTGCGTTCAAGGGCAATTCAGTGTTCGAGAACGCCACCCTGTGGGCAGGCAAGCGATTCGATAGAGATAATTTCGATATCCACTGGCTGGACTCGGACGTTGTCTATCTGGCCGGCACCGGGGGTGGAATCTACGATATGCAGATGAACAAGAATTGGCGTTCGAACTACTCTTTGATCGGGCGTAACTACGGGGATTTCAGTCAAGGCGATCTTAGTGCCGATGTGGAAAGCTACATCCTGACCTCCAACCAGTTCTTCGAGGATGGTCAGTGGCAGTGGATGTTCAATGCCATCGGCGCAAAGAAAAACGATTTCGCTACCCGCACCAATGCGGCGGGTTTGACGCCTGCGGATTCCGGCTTGCACAGCATGCTGGCCAATCACCAGAAAAACTTTTTCGGCAGAGAAGGCTTCTTCAAAACGGCGCTGCTCTATGGGCAAGGTCTGGGAGCCGAGGTCAAGAACGTCGGCTCGGATGGTGAACTGATTGATGATGCCCGCGCTCTGCGTCTGGCACTTTACGGTGAGACACCCCTTGCGCCTGACTGGCGTATCGGCCCCAGCTTGCTGGCCGAACAGAGCAAGGATAGATACGTCAAGGGTGACGACTACCGCTGGCTGACCCTGAACGTGCGATTGGCCAATAAAATCAACAGCAACTTCGAGATGGCCTACGAAATAAGCTGGCAAACCATGAACCTCGACCCGAAGGACTATCTACAGCGTAATGCGGTCGACGGTARCTTTTGGAAATTCACTGTCGCCCCGACATTCAAACCTGACGTTGGAGATCTTCTCACACGTCCCGAATTGCGAGTGTTCGCAAGCTTCATGAACTGGTCTTCGGATCTGGACAAGTTCAGTACCACAGACTCCTTTGGCATGACGGACTTCAAAGCCGGAGGTGTATGGCAATACGGTATACAGATGGAAACCTGGTTTTAATATTTGAACGGGTCCGGCCAACACGCCTTCAGCGCACCTGTCGGCAGTTCCCTACGACAAAATATTGAGGAAATGACGATGGTATTGCCTCGCGCAGTAGTGTTTGGCGAAGCCCTGACCGATCTTGTCCAAGGCACTCCTGGACAGTGGAAGGGCTACCCGGGTGGTGCTCCCTGGAACGTTGCACGAGCGCTAAGTCGCTTGGGTGTCAGCAGCGCTTTTGCTGGGGCGGTGAGTATGGATTCTCTGGGTGACGAGATAGTTTCGCAGTCGGAAGCGGCAGCATTGGATATGAGGTTTATCCAACGGGTAGACCGAGATCCTTTGGTCGCCATCGTTCCATCGAGCCGTCCTCCAAGATACTTTTTTGCTGGAGATGCCGATCTGTTTTTTGATCCGGATCTGATGCCCGAAGGATGGATCAACCAAGCAGAGCTGTGTCATTTCAGCTGCATCAGTTTGGCCCGACAGCCACTCGCAGACAAGCTGGTTAAAATTGCTCAGCAGGCCAAAAAAGCCGGTAAACGGATTAGCTATGATCCGAACTGGCGCAATTTAATGGATAGCCATTATCGGGAGCAGACCTTCCCTACGATGACCACCCTTGCTGACATGATCAAGCTTTCCGATGAAGACCTTCGGCAAATTTATCCAGGGCTGACAGAACACCAGGCAATGGATGAGCTTCGCGCTCTTAATCCTCAGGCGCAGATCCTTTTTACCCGAGGAGAACACGGGATGATTCTCCACACCCCGGACAGCCAACTCGATCAGCCGGCGATTGCCGTGAAGGTGGAAGACACGGTTGGAGCAGGAGACGCTTGTATGGCTGGTTGGCTGGCTGCGCAGTTGCTGGGGATCGCGGACTTGAGAGAACGCCTGCAATTTTCAGCGGCTTGCGCATCCATATCTTGCCGCCATGCCGGAGCCCATGCTCCAGCGCTAGCTGATGTGGAGGGTTTGCTGCAGCTGCTGAAACATACTTGACCATGGTTGCCGGCGCCGAGGAGCTGTCTAAGTAAAAAGACGCGGCACCGCCCCTGACCATAAGCGTTGCTGGCTCGGGGTTCTGGGGCTCAATGATTACGCACGAGCGAAAGTTGCTCGGTATGTGCGTTGAGATCATTGCGCAGGTTGGCGAGCATACTCTCTATTGCACGATTGCTGTTGAGCTCGGAACAGGAGATGCCGGTAGAGAAAAGATCTATCCGGCCTGTCTCTGGACTGTAGATACGAACAGTAAGACAGTTGTCAGATGAAACTGAGCATGCGCAATACATCGGGAGAAAGCTTCTCTCGACCAGGTATCGAAGCTCTAGACTGGAAAGCATGGTGGCTACCCTCAACAGGAGCCAACCAAGAGACTCATGCTATAGCGCGTAAAATCAGGAGCGTGTAACGATTACACGCTAGATCACCTTACCCTTGACCTTGGCGGAGAAGGTTACTTTTCAGTCTATGCTTTATCCGGCACCGACCGTTAGATCGTTTGGCAGCAGCCTGCAATCGGCTAGACAGAATCATCAGGGGGTGCAATATGCGCCTGATCACACCCGCGCGGGGCTTTTCGTATCTGCGACATGCTTTTCACGAAACGCTCACGGAATGGAGTGCAGATTGAACGAACAAAAGGATTTGACCCCGTACAGAAAGCCCGCCACTGAGCGTAATGCTGTTCACTTAAGTATTTGAGTCCCAGCCGGGCTTCCCCGAAAATCCGATGCCAGACCTCTGGCA
>NZ_JBFUIC010000139.1:0-11957 GCF_056402075.1 Pseudomonas sp. P4_C3 | reverse complement strand
CACCGGCATCGCGTTTGACTCGAGCGGCTATCGAGCGACCCTCGAGTTGAGCGCCGCGTTGCTGGGAGTGGCGGCTGTTCTTGCCTTCCTGGCTGCACGCGCAATCTCGCGGGAGCCTGTTACATCGGTAGACATCGCTTGAAAAAAACCACAAGACACGCCAAGGCGTTTCTTGTGGTTCCGGTGGGGCATTCGTTCGCAGGCTGGCGACTTTGACTTCCAATTAGCATCTGCGTAGCCAGAAGAACGATCATGCCTTCTCGATTTCTTTCAGGTGCGCATAGCTATCAACAAATCGCTTAAATTTGTGTTTGCCACACGTGTACGCTTCATACTTCGCAGGCAAAGTCTCACTCACGCAGGTTGACACCGGCTCAACAACCGCATCGAAATCCAAATCAATAAAGAACGGTATGGAATAACGTTCCAGGCCGCTAGTATTTATGACGCGATGCATTGTCGATGTGTAGCGATCATTGGTTAGGGTTTGAACTAAGTCACCAATATTGACGATGAACGTGCCTTCAACCGGTGGTGCGGTAACCCACTCCCCTGCACGATTCCTGACTTGCAAACCGCCAACTGCATCTTGGGACAGGACAGTCAAGAAACCGTAGTCCGTGTGAGCCCCAATACCAATCTCCTCTTGGGAAACCCTACCAATCTGGGGCGGGTAACGCAAAATTCGCTGAATAGTGATGGGCTTACGCTGAAGACGTTCAAAGTAATCTTGTGGCAAACCTAAACTCAGCGCGATCCCGCCGATGAGCGTTCTCGCGAGCGCCAATACAGCGCAATGATAAGCGTCGGCAACCGTCTCGAATTGTGGCAGTGCGGAAGGCATTTGATTAGGGCCAAAAAATGGAGAAACCTCATCGTAATGAGCTCCGTAATCAAAGCACTCTTTAAAGTCGCGGGTGTTAGCAGGGTCTACGTTTTCCGCATACATCGGTATATAGCCGCGTAGCGTCAGCCCGGAGTTTACGACATTAAGTTCGTTTTTCTCCTCATATGGAAGTTTAAAAAACTCCTTGGAAAGCGCGTACATATCATCTATCAACTGCTGCTCAACGCCATGATTTTTAATATAGAAAAAACCCACTTTTTCGCAGGCATCACCTATTTGGCTTGCCACCTGCAGTGGATTATTACCGCTGGTAAGTGGCGACACATCAATGATTGGAATTTCAGTAAAATCTGTTTGCTTGCTAGCCAAGCGAATATCAGATAACGCTGTCACGAAGGATCTCCTTCTAAAAATTAAATTTAGGCAGCGGATTCAGAAAGACGGCGAAGCCCTCTTCAACCTCACTGCGCAACACTATTCAGATTCAAAAGACAACAGGGCACGAGTTTCCCCATCCAACTTTATACCTAGCGTTGTCACCGACATATTTCACCCATTCGATGCAACCGCCCCCTTCACTCACTGTCAAGGACACCAAACCGCAAAATAGTTACAGGAAAGCGGAAGTCGTTACTGGCCCGCCGTTGTTGCAGCGGTTGTGCCGTCAAACATGGCTGCAAAGCGGGGCTTGTTGGCTGCGTAGTATTCTGCAACCACCTGGTCTGCCGAACTATCACGCGCAGTAGCCATCAATTTCTCAAGGTCAGCTTTAGGAATTTTGAAGTTGGCGAAGAATCGGGCAACATCGGGGTGCTCCGCGCTAAAGCCTTTGCGTGCAACCGCGTGGATTTGCTCAGCGCCACCGAAAATTTGCTTCGGATCATCCAGATAACGCAGTGACCACTTGGAGAACATCCAATGCGGGCTCCATGCGTTGATCAAAGACCACTTGTCACGCTTCAGATTACGGTCCAACTCGCTCAACATTCCGGATTCTGAAGAAGCGACCATCTTATAGCCATCGAGACGATATTCTTTGATGGCCTTTTCCGTAAGTTTGTACTGACCATTACCCACTTCGGAAGTCAGGATCTTGCCGCCGAGCTTTTCCCTTACCTCTGGTTTGTTAAGGTCTTCGACACTGGCGACTTCACTGGCAGGAATGGAAGTAGGCACCGCCATGCCAATCCGACCTTCATACAGCACACCCAAGTCTTCGAGCTTGTCGCGGTATTTGTCATAAAAGGACTTGTGAGTGCTCGGCAGCCAAACCATCGGAATCAGGTCGATATTACCGTTAGCCAGCGCCTGGAACTGAATACCGATATCGGCCAGCACCAATTTAACCGGTTGCTTCAGGTGGTCTCGCAGTGCCGTGTCTGCCAGCTTTACAGCGATTTCCGTATCCGACCAATTCACCCAACCGATACGGATAGGCGCGGGTTCCTCGGCTTGAGCAATCAGGCTGCAGGATGCCATAACCAAACCTGCAAGCCAGCCGATACAAGTTTTACTGGATAACGTAATCATGTGCATCTCCGCGTACTGTATTTCTCATATCGTTCTGTAATGGAATGATCAGCTCACTCACAATGCTTTTTCGAGCGCCGGCAATGCCTCAAACAAATCCGCAACCAGCATGTAATCTGCAACGTGTGCGATCGGCGCCTCAGCGTCCTGGTTGATCGCGACGATGACCTTTGAGCCACTCATACCCGCCAAGTGTTGAATGGCGCCGCTGATGCCAGCGGCGATATACAGATCCGGCGCCACGATCTTGCCCGTCTGCCCGACCTGCAGATCGTTGGGAGCAAAACCGGAATCCACTGCGGCGCGCGATGCACCTACGGCACCACCGAGCTTGTCTGCGACACGCTCGATCAACGCAAAATTTTCTTTGCTCTGCATTCCACGACCGCCGGAAACGACGACGCGAGCGCTCGACAGGTCTGGCCTTTCGCTAACGGTCAACTGGTCGCTTACAAAGCGAATGTTGCCTGCGCTTTGCCCTCCATTAACCGCCACGACATCGCAGGGATTCTGATGTGAGGAGGCTTGGGCAAAAGCCGAGGCACGGAGGGTGAGCAACTTGATCGGATCAAGTGACTGAACGGTGGCGATCGCATTGCCGGCATAAACAGGTCGTTGGAAAGTGTCTGCCGACTCAACCTTTGTGACATCCGAAAGCATGCCGACATCCAGGCTGGCCGCTACCCGCGGCAGCACATTACGGCCCATGCTGCTCGCATCGGCGAGTACGTGGGTATAACCGTTAGCTACCAGTGACGTAATCAGTGGTTGGATATGTTCAGCCAACGTCTTTTCGAACATCGCATCCTGCGCGAGCAGCACCCGATGCAGGCCCTTGGTAAGCGCGGCTTGTTCCGCAACGGCTGACGCCTCTGGCCCACCGATCACAAGCAAATCCGTTTCAGCACCCAGCTCCATGGCGGCGGTAATGGCACTCAAGGTACCGGCGGTAAGTTGACCGGCCGAATGCTCGGCGATAACCAACGTGCGCATCAAATCACCCCCGAAACGTTTCTCAGTTTTTCCACCAGTTCAGATACCGAACCGACTTTGATACCTGCTTTGCGCACCGGAGGTGGTGCCACCCCTAACAATCGAGCGTGCGCCTTCACGCTCGCGCCCAAGGTGTCAGCGGCAATCACCTCAAGCGGTTTCTTCTTGGCTTTCATGATGTTCGGCAACGAGGCATAACGTGGTTCGTTCAGGCGCAGATCGCAGGTGACAACCGCTGGCGCTGAAAGAGCCACAGTCTGACTACCGCCATCGACCTCGCGCTCGACGACCCATTGCTCATCGACATAGTTGATGGCTGACGCGTAGGTGGCCTGACCACTGCCTATCAACTGCGCAACCATTTGCCCAACCTGGTTGTTCTCCTGGTCGATCGCCTGTTTGCCAAAAAGGATCAGTTGCGGCTTCTCGTTATCGATCACTTTGCTCAGGTATTTGGCCACGTTGAGCGGCTCGAGCAGCGCGCCTGTTTCGACCAGGACTGCCCGATCCGCGCCGAGTGCCAACGCCGTGCGCAGTTGCTCCTGCGCAGCAGAGGTGCCTACGCAGACCACCAGCACCTCTGACGCCAAGCCCTTCTCCTTAAGGCGAATCGCCTCTTCCACTGCGATCTCGCAGAAAGGGTTCAAGGCCATCTTTACGCCATTGAGCTCAACGTCTGAACCATCAGCTTTCACCCGAACTTTTACATTCGGGTCGATGGCGCGCTTTACCGCAACGAGCACTTTCATAGTCCCCTCGCATTCATGGATCGGTGCCTGGGATGACCGGCCCGATCACCCCTGTTTCGAATGGATGTTAATCCTGGTTTTTCCACCGCGCAAGAAAAATGTACACCTGTGTCTCAATCATTGACACACATGAACATTCGACATACCGTTATGTCAAACCAAGCCCGATGTTCTGTTCCCGGAGCGCAACACCATGTCCAGCGATCCCCTGCTGCAGCCCTATAAGATCAAGCACCTGACTCTCAAAAACCGGATCATGACCACCTCCCATGAGCCCGCGTATCCTGTCGACGGCATGCCGAAGGATCTGTACCGGGCTTATCACGTTGAACGCGCGAAGGCCGGCGTGGCGCTGACCATGACCGCAGGCTCCGCCGCTGTTTCCCGCGATAGCCCGCCGGTGTTCAACAACGTGCTGGCGTATAAGGATGAGGTGGTCAAATGGATGAAGGATCTGACCGACGAATGCCACGAACACGGCGCGGCGGTGATGATTCAGTTGACCCACCTGGGAAGGCGCACGCGCTGGGACAAGGCTGACTGGCTGCCGGTCGTATCGCCTTCTCATCGCCGTGAAGCGTCTCACCGGGCCTTTCCGAAAAAGATGGAAGACTGGGACATCGATCGAATCATCAAGGACTACGTGGATGCCGCCGAACGCATGAAGGCAGCGGGCCTCGATGGTCTGGAGTTGCAGGCTTACGGTCACCTCATGGATCAGTTCTGGTCGCCATTGACCAACGACCTCGACGGCCCGTACGGCGGCTCGCTGGAAAACCGGCTGCGCTTCACCTTTGACGTCCTGCGCGGTATCCGCCAACGCTGCGGCGAAGACTTCCTGCTCGGGGTCCGCTACACCGGCGATGAAGACCTGCCCGGTGGCTTCGGTGCGAAGGACGGCATGCAGATTTCTCACATGCTCAAGGACAGCGGCCTGGTCGACTTCCTCAACGTCGTTCGCGGGCACATTGATACCGATGCCGGCCTGACCGATGTGATTCCGATCCAGGGCATGCGCAACTCTCCGCACCTGGATTTTGCCGGCGAGATCCGTGCGGCGACGGGTTTCCCGACGTTCCACGCAGCCAAGATTCCCGACGTCGCAACCGCCCGACACGCCATTGCCTCCGGCAAGGTAGACATGATCGGCATGACCCGCGCGCACATGACCGATCCGCACATCGTGCGCAAGATCATCGAAAAGCGCGAAGAAGAAATTCGCCCCTGCGTAGGGGCCAACTATTGCCTGGACCGTATTTATCAGGGCGGTGCCGCGTATTGCATCCACAACGCCGCAACCGGGCGTGAAACCACCATGCCCCACGAAATTCCCAAGGCGCCGACCAAGCGCAAGGTGGTGGTGATCGGGACCGGCCCCGCGGGTCTGGAGGCAGCGCGGGTCGCCGGTGAACGTGGCCACGACGTCACTGTGTTCGAAGTCGCCGACCAGCCCGGCGGGCAGATTCGATTGACTGCTCTGAGCGAGCGTCGCCGCGAGATGATCGGCATCATCGACTGGCGCATGGTGCAATGCGAACGCCTCGGAGTGAAGTTCCACTTCAACACCTGGGCCGAGGCCGAGACGGTGCTGGCTGAAGAGCCGGATGTGGTGATCGTTGCCACGGGTGGCTTGCCCCATACCGAGGTGCTCAAACAGGGCAACGATTTGGTGGTGTCGACCTGGGACATCATTTCCGGCGACGTCAAGCCCGGCCAGAACGTGCTGATCTTTGACGACGCGGGCGACCATGCGGCGCTACAAGCAGCGGAGGTCATCGCCAACAGCGGTGCAAAACTGGAGATCGTCACGCCTGACCGGTCGTTTTCGCCGGAGGTGATGGCGATGAACCTGGTGCCTTACATGCGTAGCCTCCAGGACCTGAACGTCACCTTTACCGTCACGTATCGGGTCGATTCCGTAGAGAAGCGCGACGGCCAACTGGTTGCCCATTTCGGCAGCGATTACGGTCAGGTGCACAAACAGCGCGTAGTCGATCAGGTGGTGATCAACCACGGCACCCTGCCCCTGGACGATCTGTACTTCGAGCTGCGCCCGCATTCGAGCAACAACGGCGCGGTCGAACAGCACAACCTGATCGCCGGGAAAACCCAGAACATCGTGACCAACCCTGACGGCCGTTTCCAGCTATTCAGGATCGGCGACGCGGTGTCGGCGCGCAATACCCACGCGGCCATCTACGATGCGCTGCGGCTGGTCAAGGACATCTGAAGTCATGCCCCTGATCCTGGATCAGGGGCAATTTTTCATATTCGACACGAGGCTCTTCCATGTCAGCACAGACCTTGAAATCAAGGGCTGCGGTCGCATTCGCGCCCAATGAACCGTTGCGGTTGGTCACCATCGATGTTGCGCCACCCAAGGCCGGTGAAGTCCGGGTTCGCATCATTGCGACCGGCGTTTGTCACACCGACGCCTTCACCCTTTCGGGCAGCGATCCCGAAGGTATTTTCCCCACGGTGCTGGGGCATGAAGGCGCAGGTGTGGTCGAGTCCATCGGCGAAGGCGTGACCTCGCTGCAAGTCGGCGACCACGTGATTCCGCTCTATACCGCGGAATGCCGGCAATGCAAATTCTGCCTCTCTGGGAAGACCAACCTCTGCCAGGCCGTCAGGGCGACCCAGGGCAAAGGCCTGATGCCCGACGGCACCTCTCGTTTTTCCTATGAAGGCAAGCCACTGTTCCACTACATGGGTTGCTCGACTTTTTCCGAATACACCGTGCTGCCTGAAATTTCCCTGGCGAAGATTCCAAAGGAGGCTCCGCTGGATCAGGTTTGCCTGCTCGGCTGCGGGGTGACTACAGGCATTGGCGCCGTACTCAACACCGCCAAGGTGGAGGCTGGCGCTAGCGTCGCGATTTTTGGGCTGGGCGGTATCGGTCTCGCCGCGATCATCGGCGCAAAAATGGCCAACGCCGGTCGCATCATCGCCATCGATATCAATCCAGCCAAGCGCGATGTTGCCTTGTCATTGGGCGCGACGGACTTCATCAACCCCAAGGACTATGACGAGCCTATCCAGGACGTCATCGTCGAACTCACCGACGGCGGCGTCGATTACTCGTTCGAGTGCGTCGGCAATGTGCAGTTGATGCGAGCGGCACTGGAGTGCTGTCACAAGGGTTGGGGCGAGTCGATCATCATCGGTGTTGCCGGCGCAGGCCAGGAAATCAGCACTCGCCCCTTCCAGCTCGTCACTGGTCGCGTATGGCGTGGCAGCGCTTTCGGCGGCGTAAAAGGCCGCACGGAGCTTCCCGGTTATGTGGAGAAGGCCGGCCGCGGGGAAATCCCGCTGGAAACCTTCATCACCCACAACATGCCCCTGGAAGCGATCAACGAGGCATTTGAGTTGATGCACACCGGGCAAAGCATTCGCACCGTCATTCATTTCTGATATCCGATGGGTCTCCGATCCGTCGACAGTCCAATCACCACCAACAGAAAGGAAACAAAGATGTCTGTTTTTACTCATGTAACCGTCGGCACCAAAGATCTGCAAAAAGCACGCGCATTCTATGATGTTGTTTTGAAGGAGATTGGCCTGAACCGCGTTGCCGATCTCGACGAGACCGGATCTATCTGGGGCATCGATAAGCCTTCGTTCTTCGTACTCAAACCGGCTAACGGAAATCCGGCCACCGTCGGCAACGGTGTCACCGTCAGTTTCGAAGCACCGAACCGCGCTGCAATCCATGCCTTCCATACAGCTGCATTGGCAAACGGTGGCGTTTGCGAAGGCCTGCCAGGCTCACGTGGCTGGGCTGAAAATGCTTATGCTGCCTACGCTCGGGATCTGGACGGTAACAAGCTGGCCGTTTACTGCTTCAAGGCAGAGTAAACGACACTTACCGGAGCCTCTGTGAAGGGGCTTCGGTTTATCAGGCTTCAAGCCCTCTGCGGGCAACGGCAGCACCGGCTTGCAACGCCCTGCCAATTTGTTCTTCGAAATGACCTTGCGTCATCGTTTGCAAAGCCGCAGCCGTCACTCCGCGGTAGGCAACCAAGGCATCGATCATCTGTTGAGCATCGTGGCTGGCCAATAGCTGGCTGCTATTTACCACGACATTTTTAGCGGCGAGCTGCGCAATATCAGTGGGTATGCCGGCAACCATCGCCTGATTGGCCAGCGCCGTCATCAATAACGCAGGAAAGGCCGGGCCGGTACCCGAGAGTGCCGAGAGGTAATCGATGAAATCCTCTTGCTGAACCTCAGCAGCGGTGCCCACACATTCGAAAAGATGCTGCACGAGATCCTTCGTCGCGGCCTCTACCTCTGCGAAGCAATACCAAGGTGTAAAAGACTGCCCGATTTCTACCGCCGCGTTGGGCATCGCCCGCACGACCGCCGAAGCCGAGGTCTGCGCAGCAATCGCCTGCGCTGTAATCCCGGCCATCAGTGAAATGACTGTTTTGCCCGTCGCGTTGATGTTCAGGCTGGCGAAATGCTCGGGGCGAACCGCGATGATGACTACGTCGCTGCGATCCACCAGGTCCTGGTTATCTGCCACCAGGCAAGCGCCTTGCTGTGCCAATGGATGGCTGCCCGAACGGTTGGAAATGATCAGATTGCCCGTCGGCACCAATGCCTTTGCCAGCACTGCCTTGGCGATCGCTGCGCCCAACCACCCCGTTCCTCCAATAATGCCTAGCTTCTCATTGAGCATCTGCAGACGTCTCCTCGAAGGTATCGGTCAAGGGCACGAAAACCCCGGGCTCTTTTTCGGCGTAGCCGAATTTCCCGTAAAAACGATCCAGCTCACGCTGCTTGGGTACTTTCCCGGTGAAGATGCTCACGTAATGAGGAATGCGTTGGAAGCGCACAGTGATCAACTCAGTCGTGTTCATGGTGATGTAGCCGATCTGGGTCAAATAAATCGTTCTGGCTCGCGCATCAGCGCCCTGGCTGTCATAGCCGAAGCGCTTGAACATGCTCGCCAGGGCATTCATGCGCTGCTCGTCTACGGTAGCGACCTCTTGAGCAACTTCAGCTGACTGAAGCGCCCAGCTGCGCACTGCGAACTCGAATTGCGAGTCGAACAGTTGCGGGTTGAGCCAGCACTCGAACACATTCAGGATCGCCTCGGAGATGCTTTCCGCATAGCTTTCGCTTTGCCGGATCAAGCCCCCCGTATTGGTCTCCCGCCAGCGTGAAAGCAAGGCGGCGAGCAACTGTTCACGATCCTCAAAAAACCAGTAGAAGCTGGTTCGTGACAAGCCCAGGCGCTTGGCCAGCGGCATGACCCGAACGGCATCGATGCCCGACTCCTTCAAGGCTTCATAGGCAGCTTCGAGCCAACCCTCCGGGGAGCCGCGCCAACCTGCATCCTGGGCCTTACCACGTGCCTTCCCTAACTGGGACATCGCGCTTACCTTCTACAAAAAATGCGTAACGCGAATGTACCCTGATGCCTCCCTGAATGTACACCTAAGTACATTTTATTGACTTCGCAATCTGAGGCATGCCTGCTTTTCCACACGTTTCACAGGAATGCGCGCTAGCCGCATTGGGATCATTGGAGATTCCCATCCAGAGACATGAAGCGCGGCGCACAAAGAAAACAAACTTCTGTTGGGCTGTCTTGGGCGCGATTCTATTCTCGAGTCAGTAATTTTTGATAACGCCTGGTTATCTTTGGCCCAGTAAAAAAGTTGCTGGACGCTGCGATCCATTGAAATTGAATAATGGCTGCGCCAAAAACTTACCAGGTAGGTTGCCCGATGAAATTCAATAATAAAGTGGTGGTCATTACCGGCGCTGCCGGCGGTGTCGGACAGGCGTTAGCGTTATTGTTCGCCCGAGAAGGTGCAAAGCTTGTTTTGTCTGATCTTGACGAAACCGGTTGCAAATCAATTTCCGCCAAAGTCCGTGACTTAGGCGCCGAAGTGCACTACGTGGCAGGCGACCTGCGCCGAAAAGAATATTGCGAAGCGATTGTCCAATCTGCCGTCGACACTTTTTCGGGGATCGATATCGTACTGAACAATGCGGGCATCATTCCCCGCGGCACGATTGAGGAAACCACTGACGACATGTGGTTCGACGCCATGGGCGTAAACCTGAATGCGGTGTTCTTCATCTGCCGTGCCGCGATACCGCACATGAAAAATCGCCCCGGCGCCGCGATCGTCAACACATCATCTGTCTGGGGCATTTATCCAGGCCCCGCCCACGTGGCGTATTGCACAAGCAAAGGGGCCGTCGCGGCTTTAACCAAGAATCTGGGCCGCGATTGCGCCCCTTTGGGCATTCGTGTCAACGCCGTGTGCCCGCACGAAATCAATACCCCGATGATACGCAGCGGCTTTGAGCGTCGCGGCCTGGATCCGGACAAGGCCGTGCAAGAGTTGAACAAGAGCGTGCCATTAGGCCGTATCGCCGAGCCTGAAGACATTGCGGATGTCATCGCATTTCTGGCGTCCGACGAGGCCAGGTACATCGCCGGTGAAACGGTCGAAGTCACAGGCGCCAAGCCGGTATCCGGCTAAGGAGAGGTAGCGATGCTTAAAGGTAAAAATGTAGTGGTGACCGGGGGCGGCAGAGGGATTGGCCGAGGCATCACCGAACAATTGCTTGAGGCGGGAGCTTCTGTGTTGATCGCTCAGCGCCAGGCACTGGATGCCGACTTGCAAAATCACCCTCAAGTCTATTTCGTCGAGGCTGATCTCGCTTCGATGGAGTCCCCCGGTTTGATCGCGCAAATAGCCCGGGAGCAGCTCGGCGGAGTCGATGTCCTGGTGAATAATGCAGGGTTCATGTTCGAGAAATCCATTGATGATATGACCGAACAGGACTGGGATCGCATGATGGCTGTCAATCTGCGGGCGCCAGCGTTCTTGTGCAAGGCGTTGGTGCCCCAGATGCGTCAGCGAGGCGGTGGCAGCATCATCAACATCGGGTCGATCGAAGGGATAGGCGCCAACCCTGAACATGCCGCGTACTGTGCCTCCAAGGCCGGTATCCATGGGCTGACCCGAGCCTTGGCAGTCGATCTCGGYCGGGACGGCATCCGCTGCAATGCCATTGCTCCAGGGTGGATCAATTCCGAGTTGAGTGATGCGTACCTCGCCGCTCAARCTGATCCGCGTGCGGCGGGCCAGGCACTTCTGCGTCTTCACCCGGTCGGACGTACCGGGTTGCCGGCGGATGTCGGCGGGACGGTCGTTTTCCTCGCCTCGGAGTCATCGGCCTTCATTACCGGGCAGGTGCTCGTGGTGGATGGGGGGCGCACAGCGAAACTGCCACTGCCGTTTTGATCGAATCAGCCTGACTTGCGACGGAGGGAGTCACTTACTCTCCTCCGCTGCAAAATTTCGCGGCGGGCACGCATTGATTACTTGGGCGCTTTGTTCTCTATCAAGCAGTTGCCACCGTCGATCACCAGCAACTCGCCGGTAATGTAACTGGACTCAGGTGACGCCAGGAACGTAACGGCAGCAGCCACTTCCTCCGGGCGACCTGCCCTGCCAACCGGGACATACTTCGCTGCATTCTCTTCCTCTGGAGTGCTTGACCCTGTGGCGATCCAGCCCGGCGCAACCGAGTTCACAGTGATTCCATAGCGCGCGACCTCAAGGGCCAGGCTCATGTTCATACCTACCATCCCAGCTTTGGCCGCAGCATAAGCCGCCTCTCCTGGATGACCTGCCCGAGTGCCAGTCGTGGAGCTGACATTGACGATTCGGCCGTAGTGTCTGTTGCGCATCCCCGGCAAAATTCCACGGGTCAACAGAAAGGCGGTTGTCAGATTCCGAGCAATTGAAAGATTCCAGCTATCGACACTCATGTCCGCCAGATCGGCAAAAGGCTCGGGATGACCC
>NZ_JBFUIC010000138.1:0-11959 GCF_056402075.1 Pseudomonas sp. P4_C3 | reverse complement strand
CCTCTATCACGGTTTTTATCCTTGTTTTTCAATTACTTGAAATCACTTAAAGCTCTTTTATTCACGAAATAAAGTTGATCATCGACCCAGTCGATCAGCCGGTCATTAATAGTGATTGGACGCCCATTAAAGTTGCTCTTAGCCTGCGCTCAACAAGTCCGTCAATGACGGAAATTTCATACAAAAAAGCGCCAAGCGAGGGTGTCATGTCAGAACGAGTCTTGATCGATGGCTACTCCCGGCGCGTGGACTATCTGCGGATGTCGGTCACCGACCGCTGCGATTTCCGTTGCGTGTATTGCATGGCCGAGGACATGCAGTTTCTGCCCCGCCAACGGGTGCTGACCCTGGAAGAGATTTATCAGCTGGCACAAAGCTTCGTCGCACTGGGCACCCGCAAGATCCGCCTGACCGGGGGCGAGCCGCTGATCCGTCCGGGCGTGGTGCAACTGTGCGAGAGGATCGCCGCCCTGCCCGGCCTGCGTGAACTGTGCATGACCACCAATGGTTCGCAGTTGGCCAGACTGGCCGAGCCGTTGTTCGAAGCCGGGGTCAAGCGCCTCAACATCAGCCTCGATTGCCTGGACCCGCAACGTTTTCGCGAACTCACCCGCACCGGTGATCTGGCGCAGGTGATCAAGGGCATCGACGCGGCCAACCAGGCTGGATTTCGCAATACCAAGCTCAATTGCGTGGTGATGAAGGGCCGCAACGACCATGAGATCAATGATCTGGTGAGCTTCGCCATCGACCGCAACCTCGACATTTCCTTTATCGAGGAAATGCCGCTGGGCACCATCCACGAGCACAGCCGCGCCGAAGCGTTTTTCTCCAGTGCCCAGGTCCGTGAACGCATCGGCGAACGCTACACTTTGATTGATTCCGCCGAGTCGACCCAGGGTCCGTCGCGCTACTGGCGCCTGGCCGAGGCGCCGCAGATTCGCCTGGGGTTCATCTCCCCCCACAGCCACAACTTTTGTGGCACCTGCAACCGGGTGCGACTGACCGTGGAAGGACGTCTGCTGCTGTGCCTGGGCAATGAGCACGCCGTGGATCTCAAGGCGGTCTTGCGCAGCCACCCCGGACAGCCCGAGCGCCTGGAAAAAGCCATTATCGAGGCGATGAAACTCAAGCCTTATCGACACAACTTCGAAGTGAACGACGATGTTCAGGTCATTCGCTTCATGAACATGACGGGCGGCTGAAACCCATGATCGTAAGACCCAAACCCAACCTGATCGGCGTGCTGACGTCCCTCAAGGGTTCGATTGCCAAACGCATCGCCTGGCGCAGCCTGATGGTGACGCTGCTCGCCTCGGCCATCGTGCTCATCGAAACCTTGCACCCCAGCTACTTTTCCAAGGTCAGCGCCACGCCCTTCACGCTGCTGGGTTTGTCGTTGTCGATCTTCATGAGCTTTCGCAACAACGCCTGCTACGACCGCTGGTATGAAGCGCGCAAGGCGTGGGGCGATGTGATCGTGGAAGTCCGCTCGATGATTCGTGAAACCCTGGCTATCAAAGACACGGATGAGCGACACACGGTCCTCAGCAACCTGTGTGGCTTTGCCCATGCCCTCAACGCGCGGCTGCGCCAGGAAAACGAACTGGCCGCCAGTGGCGACTGGCTGCAGCCGATGCCCAAGGGCAACACCACGGACGTCAGCGGGCAGATACTGATGCAGGTCGGTCAGCAGTGCTCGGCACTCAACGAGTCAGGGGCGATCAACGACTGGCGCTACACGCTCATGGCCAACCACCTGACCAGCCTGACCCATGCCCAGGCCGTCTGTGAACGAATCAAGAACACCCCGCTGCCGTTCCCCTACACCCTGTTGCTGCACCGCACCATTTACCTGTTCTGCATCCTCTTGCCGTTTGCCATGGCCGAACCCCTGGGTTGGCTGACACCGATTTTCACCGCGATTGTCAGCTACACCTTTTTCGGCCTGGATGCGATTGCCGATGAACTGGAAGACCCCTTCGGCCGCGACGAAAACGACCTGCCCACCGACGCCATCGTGCGCAACATCGAGCGTGATGTACTGGCGGCCCTGGGTGTGACAGAGTTGCCGCCACAGCTGGAGCCGGTGGATTTTGTGTTGAACTGATTTCCAGCAAAAAAGCAAAACCTGTGGGAGCGGGCTTGCCCGCGAATGGATCTAAAGGCATAAGAAGAGGCAAACCATGTCCGACATCCTCTGGCAACCTGACGCCAAACGCATTGGCAAGACCCGCATGGAGGCCTTCCGGCGTTTCATCAATCAGCGGCATCACCTCAAGATCGACGACTACCCTGCCCTGCACCAATGGTCCATCGAGCAACGCCCGGACTTCTGGCAGGCCATCGTCGACTTCTTCGACATCCGCTTCCACGAGCAACCTGACGCGGTGCTGCTCGAAGGCCTGCAGATGCCCAGCGCCCAATGGTTCCCCGGCGCAACGCTGAACTTTGCCGAACACCTGCTACAGCGACGCGATGATGCGATCGCCGTGGTAGCCGTTGGCGAAAACGGTCTGCGTGAACATTTGACCTGGGCCGAACTCGCGGAACATGTCGCCGGCTTTCAAAACGGGCTGATAGCAGCCGGCGTCAGGGTTGGCGACCGGGTCGCCGCGTGCATGCCCAACACCTGGCAAACCCTGGTGGCCATGCTCGCCACCACCAGCCTTGGCGCCATCTGGTCCTGCTCTTCGCCGGACTTCGGCACCCAAGGGGTGGTTGACCGTTTCGGCCAGATCGAACCGAAAGTGCTGGTGACCTGCGCCGGTTATCGCTACGCCGGCAAGGAAATCGACCAAACCGCCAAGGTCAACGAGATTCTCCAGCGTCTGCCTTCGCTGCAACAGTTGATCATCGTGCCTTACGCCCGGCCACACGCGCACATAGAAGAATTCCGCACCCAGGCCAATGTGACGTTGTGGGACGATTTCTACACGCCCGGCGGCGAGCCGGATTTCGTCCCCGTGCCCTTCGCCCATCCGCTGTACATCCTCTACTCCAGCGGCACCACCGGCGTACCCAAATGCATCATCCACAGCACCGGCGGCGTGTTGCTGCAACACGTCAAGGAACACGGCCTGCATGGTGATCTCGGCCCCGGTGAACGGCTGTTCTACTACACCACCTGCGGCTGGATGATGTGGAACTGGCTGGTGTCGGCGCTGGCGACAGGCAGCTCCGTGGTGCTGTACGACGGCTCGCCGTTCCACCCCGAGCCGCAGTGCCTGATCGACCTGATCGACGACGAACGCATCAGTGTCTTTGGCACCAGCCCCAAATACCTCGCGACCCTGGAAAGCAGCGGTATCAAGCCCCGTGAAAGCCATGATCTGAGCAGCCTCAAGATGCTGCTATGCACCGGCTCGGCGCTGTCACCGCAGAGTTACGACTTCGTCTATCGCGACTTCAAGGCTGACGTGTGTCTGGCCTCGATGTCCGGTGGCACCGACATCGTCTCGTGCTTCGTCAACGGCAACCCGATGTCGCAGGTCAGGCGTGGCGAGATCATGGGCAAGAGCCTGGGCATGGCCGTCGAAGTGTGGAACGACGAAGGCCACCCGGTAATCGGCGAAAAAGGTGAGCTGGTCTGCACCCGGCATTTCCCGGCAATGCCCATTGGCCTTTGGAACGATCCCGATGGCGAGAAACTGCGCCAATCCTATTTCAGCCTGTTCCCCGGCGTCTGGGCCCAAGGTGATTACGCCGAACAACTGCCCCATGGCGGGATGATGATCCACGGTCGCTCCGATGCCGTGCTCAACCCCGGCGGCGTGCGCATCGGCACGGCGGAAATCTATCGTCAGGTGGAGAAAGTCCCCCAGGTACTCGACAGCGTGGCCATCGGTCAGCAGTGGCAGGATGACGTGCGGGTGGTGCTGTTCGTACGCTTGCACGACGGGCTCGAACTGGACGAGGCGCTGCAACAGCAGATCCGCCAGACGATTCGCGCCAACACCACGCCGCGTCATGTGCCGGCCAAGATTGTCGCGGTGACTGACATTCCCCGGACCATCAGCGGCAAAGTCGTTGAGTTGGCAGTACGCAATGTGGTGCACGGGCAGAAAGTGAAGAACACTGATGCGCTGGCCAATCCCGAGGCGCTGGAACAATTTCGTGACCGGCCCGAACTGATGGATTGAAATGGGATACCTGTGGGAGCGAGCTTGCTCGCGATAGCGGAGTGTCCGTTGACATCAATGCAAATTGACCCGACGCCATCGCGAGCAAGCTCGCTCCCACAGGGTACTGTGTCGCCTACCGCTCACCCTGACGGGTCCTCCACAATCGACCACCTGTGCAAGAATAGAGGCCAGCCAAAGCGACTCATGTGCAGGACTCCCGAATGAACGCAACACCAACCGCCAGCGATGCCCAGGCCTTGATCGCCCGAATCGACTGGGCAAGCAGCCCGCTGGGCGCGGCCAGTAAATGGCCACAAAGCCTGCGAACCGCCGTGGACATCGTCATCCACTCGCCAATGCCGATGCTGTTGCTATGGGGCCCGCAGCTGACACAGATCTACAACGACGGCTTTGCCCTGCTCGCCGGAAGCAAACATCCACACGCTTTCGGCCAACCGACACACCTGATCTGGCCAGAGTTGCAAGACTTTACCGACCCGATATACAGCGCCGTCCTGCAAGGTCAGGTGCGAACCTACAGCGAGCAGCGCTTTACCCTGCAACGCGGGGACCGGGAATCCGACTTCTGGCTCGACCTGACCTACAGCCCGATCCGTGACGAAAGTGCCAAGGTGGCCGGGATCCTGGTCACCGCCATCGAAACCAACGAACGCCGGCGCATCGCCCTCGAACTCGAACAGCGCTCGGCGGCCAGCCTCAAGGCCCAGCGTGAAACCGAGGAGCGCCTGCAACTGGCCCTCGCCGCCACCGATGCGGTCGGCACCTGGGACTGGGACATCAGCGAGGACCGTTTCATCGCCGATGCGCATTTTGCCCAACTGCACGGGATCGACCCGGCCATGGCCAGCCAGTTGCCGATCAGCGAGTACCTGCACGGCGTACACCCGCAAGACCGCGCCCTGATCGCCCGCAGCATCAAGCATTGCATCACCCACGGCACTGAGTACGCCGAGGAGTATCGCCTGCTCCAAACCGACGGCCAGATGCGTTGGGTGTTTGCCCGCGGTCGCTGCTACAAGGATCACCACGGCCGGCCGATGCGCTTCCTCGGCGCCGCCCTGGACCTGACCGAACGTAAACACACCGAACAGGCCCTGCGCCAGAGCCAGACCGAGCTGCAACTGATCATCAACGCCATGCCGGTCCTGATCAGTTACGTTGACCGCGAAGAACGCTTTCGCCTGAACAATGCGGCGTACCTCGACTGGTACGGGCTGACGCCGCAAGAACTTTACGGGCGAACCATTCTTGAAGTGATCGGCGAAGAAGCCTATGCACTGCGCGCCCCGTACATCACTGAGGCGCTGTCCGGCCGGCCCTGCTGTTTCAGCATCAGCACGCCACACCGCGACGGCAGCATCCGCCAGGCCTTGATGAATTACCTGCCACGCCACGGCGCAGACGGCGCGGTAAACGGTTTCTACATCTTCGTGATCGATGAAACCGAAAGCAAAAAGACCGAAGAAGCCCTGCGCAACCTGAACGAAACCCTTGAGGAACGGGTTGCCGCCCGCACCCGCCAACTGGCCGAGGCCAACGAGCGCCTGCAGAACGAGATGTTCGAACGTGAGCGTGCCGAAGACGCCTTGCGCCATGCCCAGAAAATGGATGCGGTCGGCCAGCTTACCGGCGGCATCGCCCATGACTTCAACAACATGCTCACTGGCATCATCGGCAGCCTCGACCTGATGCAGCGCTACATCGCCGACGGCCGTGCCAGCGAGATCGGCCGATTCACCGAGGCGGCAGTGTCCTCGGCCAACCGTGCCGCCGCCCTCACCCATCGCTTGCTGGCGTTCTCCCGGCGACAGTCGCTCAACCGCAAGCCGCTGAACCCCAACGAGTTGGTTCACTCGCTCGAAGACTTGTTCAGTCGAACCAAGGGCGACCACATCGAACTCAAACTGCAACTGGCCGAAAACATCTGGTGGATCAGCACGGATGTCAGTCAGTTGGAAAACGCCTTGCTCAACCTGGTGATCAACGCCCGGGACGCCATGCCGGATGGCGGCGTGCTGCAGATCGAAACCGCCAATGTGTACCTCGACGGCAGCGACATCACGACCCTGGAACCACTCAAGCCCGGCGACTACGTGATGATTACCGTCAGCGACAACGGCACCGGCATGACGCCCTTGGTGCTGGCCAAGGCATTCGACCCGTTCTTCACCACCAAGCCCATTGGCCAGGGCACCGGCTTGGGCTTGTCGATGATTTACGGTTTCGCCCAACAATCGGGGGGCCACGTCAGTCTGTTCAGCCTGCCTGAACGGGGCACCAGCGTGCGCTTGTACCTGCCGCGTCTGCATTCGGCCGAGTCGGAAAAAGTCCTGTCGCCCGTCGGCGGCGAGGCACCGGCGGCGATTGCCGGCGAAACCGTGATGCTGGTAGAGGACGATGCGGCGGTGCGCATGCTGGTACTGGACCTGCTCAAGGAGCTCGGCTACCGCGCCCATGAAGCCGAAGATGCCAAGAGTGCCCTGCCGGTGCTGGAGTCAGACCTGCGGCTGGACCTGTTGGTGAYCGACGTCGGGTTGCCAGGCATGAACGGCCGGCAACTGGCAGAAATCGCCCGCCAGCACCGCCCCGAACTGAAAGTACTGTTCATGACCGGTTACGCGGAAATCGCCGCCGAACGCCAGGGCTTCCTCGAAGAAGGCATGGACATGGTGGCCAAACCGTTTTCCATCGACCTGCTGGCCAACAAGATTCGCACGATGATCGGTCAACCAAACTGAGTTGAGGCATAATCGCGCGCCCCCGCTGCCACCCACATAGCCACCACCGTTGCAAGGTAACCGCCACATGAAAGCTCAAGCCCGCCATATTCTGGTGAAAACCTCGGAAGAAGCCGAGCAGCTCAAACAACGCATCGCCAAGGGTGAAGCGTTCGATGTCCTGGCCAAGAAGTACTCGACCTGCCCCTCGGGCAAGCGCGGCGGTGACCTCGGTGAAGTACGCCCGGGGCAGATGGTCGGCGTGATCGATGCGGTAATCTTCAAAAAACCGCTGCGGGTGGTGCATGGGCCGATCAAGAGCAAGTTCGGGTATCACCTGGTGCAGGTGTTTTACCGGGATTGATGCTGTTGGCTTTCGGCCCCCATCACGAGCAAGCTCGCTCCCACAGGGGTTCTGCGCCGGGCACAAATCAATTGTGGGAGCGAGCTTGCTCGCGATCCGATGGCGCAGCCAGCGGCCATTCACCGCTTACCGTGGGATCAGCGCCCCTGGTACCTGAATCACCCGGCTCGCCAACCGATGCCCGGCCTCGGCAGCTTGCGAAGGGCTGCCGCCCTTGAGCCGCGAAGCCAGATACGCGGCACTGAACGAATCCCCCGCCGCCGTGGTGTCCACCACCCGCGCTACCTTCTGCGCCGGCACCTCGAATGACTCGCCATCACAACGAATCAGGCACGCTTCGGCGCCGCGCTTGAGCACCACCTCCGGCGTACCCATCTGCTCATACGCAGCGAACACCGCCTCACAATCGGAGTAACCGAACAACGCCTCTTCGTCATCCACTGTCAGCAACGCCAGGTCGACATGCGGCAGCACACGGCGATACGCCGCCCGGGCGTCCTCGACCGACGCCCACAGCCGTGGCCGGTAGTTGTTGTCGAACACAATTCGCGCATCGCACTGGTGGGCTTCGATCAGGGTGTTCAGCAACTTTTCCCGGCCTTGCACGCCGAGTACCGCCAGGGTGATGCCGCTGAAGTACAGCACGTCGTAATCCGGCAGCGCCGCAAGGATCGGCGCGGCGGCCGGGGTGGTGAAGCAATCGCGTACCGCCGCTTCGTTGCGCCAGTACAGAAAGCGTCGCTCACCGGCGGCGTCAGTCTGTATGCAATACAAACCCGGCAGACGTCCCGGCAGGCGCTGAACCATGCCGAGCCCGATGTTTTCCGCGGCCCAACTCTGGCACATCGCGTCGCTGAAACTGTCATCGCCCAAGGCGGTGACGTAATCCACGGTGCCGTTCTCTCCCAGTTCCCGGGACAGGTACACCGCCGTGTTCAAGGTGTCGCCACCGAAGCTCTGTTGCAGGCTGCCGTCGGCGCGATGCTGCAACTCGATCATGCATTCGCCTATCAGGGCGATGCGTGGAGTGTTGGGGCCGAGGGTGTTGATGGTGTTCATTGTTGTGGGGTCTCTGGTGTTTCGGTGTTGTCTGGTCGGGCCTCATCGCGAGCAAGCTCGCTCCCACATTGGATCTTCGGTGTACACAAAACCCTGTGGGAGCGAGCTTGCTCCGGGCGGCGATCCGACGATGACCGCAACTCGGTCTCAAACTTTAGAAACAGGTTTCCATGGTCTCGATGACGTTCAGTTGCTCGTCCACCAGACAGCCGATACGCCACTTGTCGAACGTCAGGCACGGGTGCGATGTGCCGAACGAAATGATGTCGCCCACCCGCAGACCAACCCCTGGCGCCACGGTCATGAACGCATGCTGATCCATCACCGCGGTCACCTTGCACGCACTCACGTCATCGCCTTTGGCCGGCACCACACCCGCCTTGTACCGCAACAACGGCACCGGCAAGCCGGCGTCGTAGGCCACGTCGCGCTTGCCCAGGGCAATCACCGCAAACCCCGGCTCCGGCAATGACTGCACGTGCGCCCACACTTCCAGCGCCGGACGCAGGCCTTCGTGCAGATCGCTGCGACGGTCGAGTACGCAGCACTGCGCCTCCTTGTAGATGCCATGGTCGTGAGCCACGTAACTGCCAGGACGCAGCACGCTGAGGAAACGTCCACCGGCGTTCTGCGCTTCGAAGGATTCGGCAATCAGGTCATACCAGGCCGAGCCCGACGCGGTGATGATCGGCTTGGCAATGGCGAAGGCGCCGCTGTCCTGCAACTGCACCGCCAAGCGCACCAGTGACGCGGCGAAATCGCGGATACCGGTCACGGCGTGATCACCATGGATCACGCCTTCGTAGCCTTCGATCCCGGTCAGGGCCAGGGCCGGTTGCGCGGCGATGGCCTTGGCCAGATCGAGCACTTCCTGCTCGCTGCGGCAACCGCAACGACCTCCGACTACGCCGTATTCAATCATGACGTTCAGGCGCACGCCGCGGGAGGCGAAATAGGCGCCGAGGTCGGCGACGTTGTCCGGATGATCGACCATGCAATAGAAATCGAACGTCGGGTCGGCCAGCAGGTCGGCGATCAGCGCCATGTTCGGCATGCCGACCAACTGGTTGGCCATCAACACCCGGCGCACGCCATGGGCGTAGGCGGCACGGGTTTGCGTGGCGCTGGCCAGGGTGATGCCCCAGGCACCGGCGTCCAGTTGGCGACGGAACAGCGCCGGGGTCATGCTGGTCTTGCCGTGGGGCGCCAGTTCCGCACCGCTGTTGCTGACGAAGTCCTGCATCCAGCGAATGTTGTGTTCCAGCGCCTCGCGGTGCAGTACCAGCGCGGGCAGGCTGACGTCACGCACCAGGCTGGCGCCGATCGGGGCAGCGCCTTTGTCCACGTTGGCAGTATGGGGGGCAGAAGACATGGTCGAACTCCTAGTTCACGCGGCTGCAGGCAGCCGCTGTTATTCGTTGATGCGACGGGCCAGGCTGTTGGCGCTGTCGATCAGCACCCGGCGGTAGTCATTGTAGTTTTTCTTGGCATCGGCTCGTGGAGCGACGATGCACAGGGTCGCGATGGCCACGCCGCCAGGGTCTTTGACCGGGGCGGCGAAGCAATGAGTAAAGGTGTCGGCGACGCTATCGAAAGAAAAGAAACCATCGATCCCGGCCTGACGGATTTCCTTGAGAAACTGCTCCAGAGGCAAGCGTTCGCCGTCAGGCAGGATGAAGTCGTCGTGGTCGATCAGGTCGACGATTGCCTGGTCGCTCAGGTGCGCCAGCAACAGCCGCCCGGAGGCGGTCCAGGGGATGGGTGCGTTTTCGCCAATGTCCGAGGAAATGCGGAAATGCCGTTCCCCCTCCTTCATCAGCGCAACGGTGTATTTGCGCCCGTTGAGCAGACACATCTGCGCCGTTTCATGGGTCTGGCTGACGATTTCCTGCAGGGCGTGATCGGCCTCGCGGGTCAGGTCGAAATGGCGCAAGTGGGCCTGGCCGAGAAAGTACAACTGACGACCGAGGTAGACATGACCGTCCTTGCCCACCGGCTCCAGGATCCGCCGTTCCAGCAGCGAGGCCACCAGTTCGTAGACCGTGGATTTGGGGCTGCCGATGCCGTTGGCAATGTCGTTCGGGCGCAGGGGCTGGCCGATCTCCTTGAGGAAATCGAGGATATCGAATGCCCGGTCCAGACCGCGTGCCCGGCGCTTGATGGTGTCTTCGGTCATTTCAGTGGTCCCCATTCAAAGTCGCCCGTAGGAGCTGCCGCAGGCTGCGATCTTTTGATCTTGCCTTGGCAGCACCCATCAAAAAACGCCAGAAGATCGCAGCCTTCGGCAGCTCCTACAAGAGCAACCGCCGATCAAGCCTTTTTCTTGTAAGCAATACAGTCGATCTCCACCTTGCAGTCGACCATCATGTTCGCCTGCACACAGGCCCGCGCCGGGGCGTGTTCGGGTTTGAAGTACTCGGAGAAGACCTTGTTGAAACTCGTGAAATCCCGCGGATCCTCCAGCCACACGCCAGCACGCACCACGTCTTCCAGGCCGAAACCTGCCTCTTCGAGAATCGCGATCAGGTTTTTCATGGTCTGGTGGGTCTGCTCGACGATGCCACCGACAATGATCTCGCCGTCCACCGCCGGCACCTGCCCGGAAACGTGCAGCCAGCCATCGGCTTCAACGGCGCGGGCGAAAGGGCGAGGCTGACCGCCAGCGGCGGTGCTGCCGGTGCCGTAACGAGTAATGCTCATGGGTGTTTCTCCTGCTTTGAAAATGACGTTAAAAGCGAGTGCTTTTGAGAAATTCCGCCAGTCGTGGCGATTGCGGGCGCTCGAACAGGTCCTTGGGCGGCCCCTGCTCTTCGATACGCCCCTGATTCATGAAAACGATCTTGTCCGAAACCTCGAAGGCGAAGCGCATTTCGTGGGTCACCAGCAGCATGGTCATGCCGTCTTCGGCCAGGCCCTTGATCACGCTCAGCACTTCGCCGACCAGTTCCGGGTCCAGGGCCGAGGTCACTTCGTCGAACAACATCAGGCTCGGGTTCATGGCGATTGCGCGAGCAATCGCCACGCGCTGTTGCTGACCGCCAGACAACTGACCGGGGAAGTGATCACGACGTTCCAGCAGGCCAACACGCTCCAGCCATTTCTCGGCCAGGGCCACGGCCTCGTCCTTGTGCAGTTTCTTGACCTTGAGCAGACCCAGGGTGACGTTCTGCAATGCAGTCAGGTGCGGAAACAGGTTGAACTGCTGGAACGCCATGCCGGTCATGGCGCGATGGCGGGCAATGACTTTTTCCGGGTGGCGAATGCGTTTGCCGTTGACCTCGTCATAACCGATGGATTCACCGTCGAGCAGGATCTGCCCGCCCTGGAACTCTTCGAGCATGTTCACGCAGCGCAGCAGCGTGGTCTTGCCCGAGCCGCTGGAACCGATCAGCGTTACCACGTTGCCGCGCTGCATGCTCAGGTCGACGCCCTTGAGCACTTCAAGCTGGTCGTAACGCTTGTGCAGGCCGCGAATGTCCAGCAGGGATTGGCCGTTTTGTGCATTGGTTTGAGTCTGAGTCATGGCAAAGCCACCCGCTTTTCAATGTGCCGGCCGAGTAACTCGATGCCGTAGTTGATGACGAAGAACAGGAATCCGGCGAACAGGTAAAACTCCAGGGTCATGAAGGTCCGGGCGATGATCTGCTGGGTGCTGAGCAGCAACTCGGCAACGC
>NZ_JBFUIC010000137.1:0-11979 GCF_056402075.1 Pseudomonas sp. P4_C3 | reverse complement strand
ATAACAACGGTACAGTCGACATGGATGTCGTCTGACGCACCGCTATCGTCGGAACGCCGCCCGGACCTGGCTCGCTCCTACAGTTTGGTGTTCAGAGGGGTCTACACCTCAATCAGGTGCTTTAGCGGGTTGTAACTGCTTTTCAGGGTTGCCGCGACATCCAGAATGGCCTTCTCGATGCCATTCAAGTGCATGCAGGTCAGCTCGATGGCCGCGCTCTGGTTGCCCGCCTCGATGTACTCGATCAGCCGCAGGTGTTCGTCGTCGCGGCAGGCCTCGTGACTGTCGTCATCCAGTGCGGCGGCATACAGCGACGCCCGGGAAATCAGCTTTTGGAACCAGTCGAGCAACACCGGGTTGTTCAGGCTGCGGGCCAGCTTGATGTGGAACTCGCCGAGCAGGTGAATCAGCCGTTCGTGATCACCGCTCTGATGCGCTTCATCTTCCAGCAGCAAATGATCGCGCAGGTCCTGGGTCACCGCTGTATCACGCCGACGGCACAGTTCGCTGACGATACCGATCTCGATCAAACGCCGGGTTTCGAACAACGAGCGGATCTCTTCGTCACTCGGCAACGACACCGATGCACCTTTATTGGGCTCGGTGGTGACCAGTCCATCGGCCTCCAATTGCTTGAGCGCGGCCCGAACGGACGTGCGGCTGACATTGAAAAGCTCGGCCAGTGAGGCTTCGCCGAGTTTCATGCCCGGACGCAACGAGCGTTTGCTGATCGCCTCGTAAACCCCTTGGTAGACGCGGTCGACCGTGGTTTCCAGTTTCTTTTCCGTCATTCATCAACTCCTCGCGCCCTGTGCAACCAACCCTGGCGAGTGAACAGCCTTTGAAAAAGGGGCTTGCACGGGCAGATTAATCCGGGTATTTCTAAATTGCATCCAGATTTTGCATACAATAATTAGAGGAATGCACCATAATGGGTCATCCAACAGCAATCGAAGTGCGAAACGTCTCAAAGCGATATTCCGACGATCCGGGGCTGGCACCCGCCCTCGATAACGTCTCGGTCGACATTGCCGACAACGAATTCTTCACCCTGCTCGGCCCCTCCGGCTGCGGCAAAACCACCTTGCTGCGCACCATTGCCGGCTTCGAGCACGTCAGCGACGGTGTGATTCGCCTCGCGGGCGAGCCGGTCAACGATTTGCCGCCGTTCAAGCGTCGGGTCAACACGGTGTTCCAGAGTTACGCGCTGTTTCCGCACATGAGTGTTGCGCAGAATATCGCCTTCGGCCTCGAGATGCAGGGCCTTGATCGCAAGCTGATTGCGCAGCGTGTCGAGGAAATGCTCGCGCTGGTGCAAATGCAGCACCTGGCCAGGCGCAAACCGGCCGAACTGTCCGGCGGGCAACAGCAACGGGTGGCTCTGGCCCGGGCCCTGGCACCGAAACCCAAAGTGCTGTTGCTGGATGAACCGCTGTCGGCCCTGGACCTCAAGCTGCGCAAGGAAATGCAGGTCGAACTCAAGCGTGTGCAGAAAGAAGCCGGGATCACCTTTATTTTCGTCACCCACGATCAGGAAGAGGCGCTGACCCTGTCCGATCGCATTGCCGTGATGTCCGCCGGCAAGATCCTGCAAATCGGCACGCCCAACGAGATCTACGAACGGCCGCAACACCAGTTCGTCGCGCAATTCATCGGCGACATCAACTTCCTCCCCGGCCACATCAAGCGCGGCCAGCAGAACGAAAAGCTCTTCGTGCCCAACGGCATGCCCGTGGAAATCCCCTGCCTGGCCCAGGGCTTTGACGGCAGCAAGGTGCAACTGGCGTTCCGCCCCGAGCGTTCGCAACTGGTCGAGCCGACGCAGCCCCATCACCTGCGCGGCGTGATCGAAGCCGTGCTGTATGTCGGCACGGCCACGCTCTACCAATGCCGCCTGAACAACGACATCAAGGTCATGCTGCGCGAGAACAACGAAGGCCTGAACCACGGCCGGGTGGTGGGTGATCGCGTCGCGGTCAACCTGCCGCCACACGCCTGCCTGTTGATGGAGGCCTGAGATGAGCGTCAGCAGCACTTCTCCAGCCCTCAACCGTGCGCTGCTGCTCAGCCCGGTGCTCCTGACCCTGCTGGCCCTGATCGCCATTCCGCTGGGCATCATGGGCTACATCAGCCTGTTGCCACGCAACGTCTATGGTGGCGTCGACTGGCAGGCCAACTGGCAATTGCAAAGTTACGTTCAGCTGTTTTTCCAGGAAGGTTTCGACGGTGAACTGGAACTGAACTGGGTCTACGCCCAGGCACTGATCCGCTCGGTGTTTCAGGCCGGTGGCACCACGGTCCTGTGTTTCCTGTTCGGCTTCCCGGTGGCGCTGTGGATGTCGAGCCTGACGCCCCGCCGACGCAACCTGATGGTGTTGCTGATCACCATCCCGTTCTGGACCAACCTGCTGATCCGCAACTATGCGTGGCTGATCATCCTGCGCGAACACGGCTGGATTGCCCAGAGCCTCAACGCGCTGTTGCCGCAAGCCGGGGGCATCACCCTGCTCTACAACGACTTCGCGGTCAGCGTCGGCCTGGTCTACAGCTTCCTGCCGTTCATGATCCTGCCGATCTACTCGACCCTGGAAAAACTCGACTGGCGCCTGGTGGAAGCCGCCTACGACCTGGGTGCCAACCGCTGGCACGCGTTGCGCCGGATCATCCTGCCGCTGTCGATGCCGGGCGTGATCGCAGGTGCCTTGCTGGTGTTCGTACCGAGCCTGGGTGCCTTCATTACCCCGGCGATCCTCGGCGGCGGCAAGACGCTGATGATCGGCAACCTGATCCAGCAGCAATTCGGCACCGCGCGCAACTGGCCGCTGGGCAGTTCGCTGTCGTTCCTGTTGCTGGGGATCATGTTGCTGTCCCTGGTGCTCTACGCCCTCTATAGCCGCAATACCGCCAAGACCCAACGCCCAGGAGCCCAAGCATGATCGCCCTGCACCTGAAGAAACTGCCCCTGACCCGTGAAGTCAGCCTGCTGATGCTGGCCTATCTGTACCTGCCGATTTTCGTGCTGATCGCCTACAGCTTCAACGCCAACCGCTCGGCGACGGTGTGGACCGAGTTCTCGTTCGCCTGGTACGGACGCATCCTGGCCAACCCATCGATCCAGACCGCGGCGCTGAACTCGATCATCGTCGCCAGCATCGCCACGGTCTGTGCCACAGCCATTGCATTGCTCGCGGCATTGGCGACTTATCGGCCGTTCTACGGGCAGAAAATGGTCGAGGGCGGAATCAACCTGCCGCTGATCCTGCCGGAGATCGTCACCGCCGTCGCCACCCTGCTGCTGTTCATGGCGCTGGGGATCAAGCTCGGTTTGCTGACGGTCATCGTCGCCCACATCGGCTTCTGCATTCCCTTCGCTTACCTGCCAATCCGTGCGCGGCTCAACGACCTGGACAAG
Organism: Pseudomonas sp. P4_C3; assembly: GCF_056402075.1. NCBI lineage: Bacteria > Pseudomonadati > Pseudomonadota > Gammaproteobacteria > Pseudomonadales > Pseudomonadaceae > Pseudomonas > Pseudomonas sp. P4_C3. The sequence continues at coordinate 8,567 of NZ_JBFUIC010000137.1, read as the reverse complement.
AGCCTGCTGGAAGCGGCGAACGACCTGTATGCCAACCCCTGGCAGGTGTTTCGCCGGGTGACCCTGCCGCTGCTGTGGCCGGCGGTGCTGTCCGGTTCGGTGTTGGCGTTCGTGGTCAGTCTCGACGATTTCATCATGACCTTCTTCGTCGCAGGTCCCGGTTCGACCACCTTGCCGGTGTACATCTTCTCGGCCATCAAGGCCGGCGTSACGCCGGAGATCAACGCGATCTCGACCCTGATGCTGGTGATTTCCATCGTGCTGGTGGTGCTGGCCTTCTGGCTGGGACAGCGCGGCAAACAACAATGAGCCTGGAGCGTTAACAATGATCCTGAAAAGCATGCGTTACGGCGTCGCCGGTCTGGCCCTCAGTTGCTTCACCGTTTTCACCGCCCAGGCCGCCGAGCCCAAGGAACTGTTCTTCTACAACTGGACCGACTACTACCCGGTCGACCTGCTGGCCAAGTTCGAAAAGGAGACCGGGATCAAGGTCACCATGGACGGCTACGACAGCAACGAAACCCTGCTGGCCAAGTTACAGGCCGGTGGTGCGGCGTACGACGTGATCGTGCCATCGCAATCGATCATGCGCACCCTGATCAATCAAGACCTGCTGCTGGAAATCGACGCCTCGGCCCTGCCCAACTTCCAGTACGTCAAACCGGCGTTCCGCGACCCGAGCTTCGACCCCGGTCGCAAGTTCTCGGCGCCGTACCTGTGGGGCACCACCGGGTTCTCCTATGACAGCGCCCGGGTGCCCGGCGGCAAGCTCGACGACTCGTGGAAAGAGTTCTTCGAGCCGCGCAAGGAACTGCAAGGCCAGCTCGCCGCCCTCGACACCTCCAGCAGTGTGATCAACGCCGCCAGCCACTACCTGAATGTCGACGAATGCAGCGAAAACCCGCAGGACGCCAAGCGCATCCTCGAACTGCTGCAAAAACAGAAACCCTTCCTGAAGATGTACAGCTCGGACAACACCGTCGACCGCATGGCCTCCGGTGAAGTGATCATGATGCAGAACTGGAACGGTTCTACAGCGCGGGCCACCTTGCAGAAGAGCACCATCAAGTACGTGTATCCGAAGGAAGGCCTGGCGATGTTCCAGGACAACTTCGCCGTACCGAAAAGCGCACCACACCCCGGCAACGCGAAGATCTTCATCGACTGGATGATGAAACCGGAAAACGCCGCCGCCGTGTCCAACGCCATCGCCTACGCCAACGGCATCCAGAGCGACAAGCTGATCGACGCCAAGTGGCGAGTGATGGACGCCATCAACATGCCCGACGAGTTCGCCTCGCGCCTGCGCCCGGAAAAGGAATGCAGCAACAAGGCGCGGGAACTGCAGGACCGGATCTGGGCCAAGCTCAAGGGCTGATTGCCTGACTTGAAACCGAGTCGTGGCCTTCGCAGGCAAGCCAGCTCCCACAGTGATTTGTGCTGATCACACATTTTGTGAACACCCCCAAACCCTGTGGGAGCGAGCTTGCTCGCGATGGGGCCCGCCAAGACACCACTGAATTTGAGGTTTGCAATGAGTCAACCCCGCTGGCTGCGCAACGTGCGCCCCTACGGCTCAACCGCCGAAGACCTGCTGATCGAAAACGGCTGCTTCAGCCAACGCCGCCCGGCCTCGACCACCGAGCTGCTCGCCACCGACATCGACGGCCAGAACCAGTTGCTCACCCCCGCCCTGGTGGAAAGCCACGTGCACCTGGACAAAACCCTCTGGGGTCAACCCTGGTGCCCCAACAGCGCCGGCCCGACCCTCAAGGACTACATTGCCAACGAACGGCGCATCCTGCGCGAAGTCACCACACCGATTGCGCAACGGGCCGGTACCCTGCTGGAAAACTGCATTGCCCGTGGCTCGCTGACCATGCGTTGCCACGTCGACATCGATCCGGAGTTCGGCCTGCATCATGTCGAGGCCATGCAGCAACTGCGCGAAAAATACCGCGACCTGATCGACCTGCAACTGGTGGTGTTCCCGCAGACCGGCCTGATCAGTCGCCCCGGCACCGCCGAACTGATGCGCGAAGCCATGGCCCTGGGTGTGGAAAACGTCGGTGGACTGGACCCGTGCGGCATCGACAACGACCCCATCGCACAACTGGATTTCGTCTTCAAACTGGCCAGCGAGTTCGACCGGGGCGTCGACATTCACCTGCATGACAAGGGTGAGCTGGGCCTGTGGCAGATCGCGCTGATCGCCGACTACACCAAGCGCTACGGCCGCCAGGGCCGGGTGATGATCAGCCACGCGTATTGCCTGGGGATGTTGCCGTGGAGCCAGGTCAAACCGGTGGCCGAGCGCCTGGCGGCGCTGGGTATTTCGCTGATGAGCTCGGCCCCGGCCGATTGCGCGGTGCCGCCATTCATGGCCTTGCGCGAAACCGGCGTGAATGTGTGCCTGGGCTCGGACGGCATTCGTGATGCCTGGTCGCCCATGGGCAACGGCGACATGCTGGAACGGGCGATGTTGCTGGCGTTCCGTTTCGATTTGAACAAGGACGAAGAACTGGCGGCGGCGTTCGAAGCGGCGACCGTCAACGGCGCCCAGGCGCTGGGTTGCGAAGCCAATCGCCTGGAGATCGGCCAGCCGGCGGACTTCCTGCTGATGCCGGTGCAAACGCTGGGCGAAGCCGTGGTTTCGCGACCGCTGCGTCAGGTCTATCGCGCAGGTCGGTTAATTGCTACGGGTGGCCGTTTGCTGGAAAGCCGTCTGTGAAGCGCATCGGCTTGCGGGCCAGTTGCGTAGTCGGCTTCGACGGCACGCAGCATGTGCTGTGGCGCGACGGCGAAGTGGTGTTCACAGGCTCGCGCATCGAGTTTGTCGGGCGCGGTTATCCGGGGCCGGTGGATCGGTGGATCGATTACGGCAACGCGTTGATCGGCCCCGGCTTCATCGATCTGGATGCCTTGGGCGATCTCGATTCCACGGTGCTGACCCTGGATAACGGCGACGAGCGCGCCATGGGCCGAATGTGGTCGGCGCAGTATCTGGCGCGTGGATCGCGGGAAAGCTACAGCCCCGAAGAGGAAGTCTTCAAATACCGCTACGCCTTCACCCAGCTGATCCGCAACGGCATAACCACCGCCATGCCGATCACCTCGATGTACTACCGCGAATGGGCCGAGACCTATGACGAATTTGCAGCGGTAGCCGGTGTGGTGGCCGAGTTGGGGCTACGCACTTACCTCGGCCCTTGCTACATGAGCGGCATGAGTTACTGGCGCACCGATGGAACCCTTGCGCACCACTGGGACGAAGCCCGGGGCATGGCCGGCCTCGATGCCGCCGAACGGTTTTTCCGGGATTTCGACGGTGCGAACAGCGGTCTGATTCGCGGCGCGCTGCTGCCCGATCGCATCCAGACCYGTACCCCGGCGCTGCTGCAACGCACCGCCGCGCTGAGTCGGGAACTGAACGCACCGATGCGCTTGCACTGCTGCCAGGGCCTCGGCGAGGTGACGATGGTCGAGCAACTGCGCGGCACCTCGTCATTGGGCTGGTTGCAGCAGCTTGGGCTTTTGACCCCGCGCAGCCTGCTGCCCCACGGCATCTACACCCGAGGCGATGACGACCTGCAACGGCTGGTGGATGGCGGTGCGAGCCTGGTGCATTGCCCCGTGGTGTTCGCCCGGGACGGCGAGGCGCTGAATTCGTTTGGCCGCTATCGGGCCAAGGGCATCAACTTCGCCCTGGGCACCGACACCTGGCCGGCGGACTTGCTGGACAACATGCGCCAGGGATTGAACATCGCTCGCCTGATGGAGGGTGGCAACGAGCTGACCAGCACGCTGGACCTATACAACGCCGCGACCCTCGGCGGTGCCAAGGCACTGGGCCGCAACGATCTCGGCCGCCTGGCACCGGGCTGCAAGGCCGACATCACCGTGTTCAATCTGCGCGGGATGCACCTGGGACCTCTCTTCGATCCGTTGAAAAATCTGGTGCTGGCCGGGCGCGGTGATGACTGCATCGCCAGCTACATCGACGGCCGTTGCGTGATGCAGGACGGCCAGGTCGAGGGCGTCGACTACCCCGCCCTGCAACGCCAGGCCCAACGCCAATTCGAAAAACTGATGCGCAGCCACAGTGACCGGGCCTTTGGCCAACCGGACTGGAAGAGCCTGTTTCAGCCCGCCATCCCGTTCGCCGACGACTACAGCGCACATTCGCCACTGAGCGCGATTGATCCACCTCTCTAGAGATTTCTGCCCATGCAAAGCTTCGACTTCAGCGCATTGAGCCCACGGGACAAGTACAAGATCCTGATCGGCAGCGTCGTGCCACGRCCGATYGCCCTGGTCACCACCGTCGAYGGYGAAGGCCGGGTCAACGCGGCGCCGTTCAGCTTCTTCAATGCGCTGTCGGCCGATCCRCCCATCCTCGCCCTGGGCGTGGAAAACTACGGCGACCAAAGCCCCAAGGACACCACCCGCAACATTCAGCTCAACCAGGAATTCACCGTGAACATCGTCAGCGATGCCCTGGTGGAAGCCATGAACGTCTGCGCCGTGCCCTTCGCCCCCGGCTTCGATGAACTGACCGCCGCCGGCCTCACCGCCATCCCCGGCACCACGGTCAAATGCCCGCGCATCGGCGAAGCCCCGGTGGCGCTGGAGTGCCGGCGGATGATGGCCCTGTCCATCGGCCAATCCCGGGAGATCATCTTCGGTGAAGTGCTGATGGCCCATGTGCGGGACGAACTGATCGACCCGAAAACCCTGTACATCGATCAACTGGGGCTCGACGCCATCGGACGCATGGGTGGGCATGGCTATGCGCGCACGCGGGATTACTTCGATCTGCCGACACGGTCGTTACAGGCGTGGACGGATGCACCGGGCGGTGGGGAGCGGTTTTGGCCGCTGACCAAGTAGCACGCAATGACACAACCCTGTAGGAGCGAGCCTGCTCGCGATGGTGGATAACGATAACGCGGGCTTTCTGAATGATCGCGGCGCTCTCAAGTCCATCGCGAGCAGGCTCGCTCCTACAGGGGGAGTGCATGTGTCAGTGGAAATCCCGACTGCGCACAGTAATGCCATCCAACAACGCACTCAGATCACTCAACCGCCCGGCAATCAGATGCCGCACCTCGCCCTCCTTCTCCCAGCGGCCATCGACCTTGAGCAACTGCGAGCCGACCAACACCTGGCGCTGCCGCTCGGCCAGGTCGCGCCACACCACCACGTTGACGTTGCCGAACTCGTCCTCAAGGGTGACGAAGGTCACGCCGCTGGCGGTGGCTGGGCGTTGTCGGCCGGTGACCAGCCCGGCGATGCTGACCGGYCGACCGTGCTCGACGTCCAGTAATTCCTTCGAACTGCGGCAGCGTCGCGCCTTCAACTCMCCGCGTAACAGGGCCAACGGATGCGGCCCGAGGGTGGTGCCGACACTGGCGTAATCGGCTTGCAGGTCCTCACCCACGGTGGGCTTGGGCAACGCCACCGCGTCCTCCTCCTGGCTCGGCAGGCCGGCAAACAAACCCAGCTGCTTTTGTACCCCGGCCACTTCCCAGCGCGCCCGATGGCGATCACCGGCCAGGCCACGCAACGCGCCGGCATCGGCCAGTTGYTCCTGGGCGCGGGCATCGAGTCGTGCCCGTTCGCCGAGGTCGACGAGGTCGGCAAACGCGCCTTTGGAGCGTGCCGCCACGATGCGTCGGGCATCGTCCTCGCGAAACCCCTTGATCATACGCAGGCCCAGGCGAATCGCCGGTTGCGCACCGGCGATCGGCTCCAGGCTGCAATCCCAGTCACTGGCGCGCACGTCCACCGGGCGAACCTGCAAATGATGACGCCGGACGTCCTGCAGAATCTGGTCCGGGCTGTAGAACCCCATGGGCCAGCTGTTGATCAGCGCACAGGCGAAGGCCGCCGGCTCGTGGCATTTCAACCAGCAACTGGCGTACGTCAGCAAGGCAAAACTGGCCGCGTGGGACTCGGGAAAGCCGTAGCTGCCAAACCCCTTGATCTGCTCGAAGATCTGCGCGGCAAACTCGGCGGTGTAGCCGTTTTTCTTCATCCCGGCGGCCAGCCGTTCCTTGTGCGGTTCGAGCCCGCCGTGGCGTTTCCACGCGGCCATGGAGCGGCGTAGCTGGTCGGCCTCGCCGGGGCTGTAGTCGGCGGCGACGATGGCGATCTGCATGACCTGTTCCTGAAACAGCGGCACACCAAGGGTGCGCTTGAGCACCACTTCCAGTTCCGGCGACGGATAGGCCTCCGGTTCTTCCTTGTTCCGTCGCCGCAGGTACGGGTGCACCATGCCGCCCTGGATCGGCCCCGGCCGAACGATGGCGACCTCGATCACCAGATCGTAAAACGTCTTCGGCCTGAGCCTGGGCAGCATCGACATCTGCGCCCGGGACTCGATCTGGAACACGCCGATGGTGTCGGCCCGACCGATCATTTCGTAGGTGGCCGCATCTTCGGACGGGATGCTCGCCAGGCTCAGGTCCAGACCCCGGTGCCGGCGCAGCAGATCGAAACATCGGCGAATCGCACTGAGCATGCCCAGCGCCAGGATATCGACCTTGAGCAAACCGACCGCATCGAGATCATCCTTGTCCCATTGGATGATGGTGCGTTCGGCCATGGCGGCATTTTCCACCGGTACCAGACTGTCCAGCGGCTGCTCGGAAATCACGAAACCGCCGGGGTGCTGGGACAAATGCCGGGGGAAGCCGATCAGTTGCCCTGTCAGGCGGAGCACCCGGTGCAGCATCGGGCTCTCGGGGTCGAACCCGCCCTCGCGCAGACGCTCCACGGGCGGTGTCTCATCGCTCCAGTGACCGCAGCAATCGGCCAGGGCGTTGATCTGGTCCGGCGGCAAGCCCAATGCCTTGGCCACATCCCGTACCGCACCGGCGGCGTGGTAAGTGCTGACCACTGCCGTCAACGCGGCCCGGGCCCGGCCATAACGCTGGAACACGTACTGCAAGACTTCCTCGCGGCGTTCATGCTCGAAATCGACGTCGATGTCCGGCGGTTCGTTACGCTCTTTGGAGAGAAAACGCTCGAACAACAGCGTGGTGCGATCCGGATCAATTTCAGTGATGCCCAGGGCAAAACACACCGCCGAGTTGGCGGCCGAGCCGCGCCCCTGACAAAGAATGTGCTGGGTGCGGGCGAAGCGGACGATGTCGTGGACCGTCAGGAAATAGCTTTCATAGCCCAGCTCCGCGATCAGTTGCAGCTCCTTGTCGATCTGCACCAGCACTTCGCTTTTCGGCCCTTTTGGCCAACGCCACTCGATGCCTTCCGCGGTCAAATGACGCAGCCACGAGGTGGCCGAGTGCCCTTGCGGCACCAGTTCGCGGGGGTACTGGTAACGCAACTGGCCAAGTTCAAAGGTGCAGCGCCGGGCGATGTTCAGCGTTTCCGCGAGCAAGTCTGGCGGATAAAGCGCCTGCAACACATCGAGACCGCGCAGATGGCGTTCGCCGTTGGGATGCAGGCGCAACCCGGCATCGGCCACCGGCAGGTGATGACGGATCGCGGTCATGGTGTCCTGCAAGGCGCGCCGGCCGCGCGCGTGCATGTGCACATCGCCGCAAGCGACCGCAGGAATACGCAACTCCCTGGCCAGGGTCAGCAGATCGTCCAGGCGCCGGGCATCATCCTGACCGCAATGCAACTGCACAGCCAGCCACAGTCGCTCGGCGAAGACCTGCTTGAGCCAGCGGCCCTGTTCAAAGGCATCGACAGCGTCCGGCACCCACAACGCCAGCAATCCCGGCAAGGGTTCACTGAAGTCTTCGCGCAGCACCTGATACTGGCCTTTCTGCGTGCGGCGCCGGGCGCGGGTGATCAATCGGCACAGCGCCTGATAGCCCTCGAGGCTCTCCACCAGCAGCACCAGCTTCGGACCGTTCTCGATGCGTATTTCACTGCCGATGATCAGCGGCAACTCCACGGACTTCGCCGCCTGCCAGGCGCGAACGATGCCCGCCAGGGTGCATTCGTCGGTGATCGCCAGGGCTTGATAACCCTGCTTTTTCGCGCGCTGGAACAGCTCGAGGGCACTGGAGGCACCGCGCTGGAAGCTGAAGTTCGACAGGCAGTGCAGTTCGGCATAGTCGATGCTCATGCGAACCACCCCTGCAACCACAACGGGCCGTCCTCACCGACCGCCCGGTAGGCCCAGCCCTGTTGGCCGGCACGGGTTTCGATCAGGTAATAGTCACGGCGTACGTCGTCGCCGTCCCACCAGCCGGACTCGATACGCTCCGGCCCCATGAGGATGCGCGCCGAGCCCTGATGCACGGCCAACGGTTCAGTCAGCAACCAGCCCGGCCGTTTCACTGCCGCCGGCACCGCGCAGGGCTGGCTGTCGGCACTGGCCTGCCACGCACACTCGGGGCGGTGATCGGCCTGGAAGCGCAAGCCGTGCACCGCGTCATCTCCCAGCCGTGCACGCAGGCGTTCGCGCAGTTGCTCCCAGGGCAAGGACTGCTGCGGGCGATCGTCGAACAGTTCCTGATGCTGGGGCACAAAGGTCGGCAGGTCTTCGGCACGCAGGCGAAAACGCAGGTCTTCGGCACGCAGGCGAAAAC
>NZ_JBFUIC010000136.1:0-12028 GCF_056402075.1 Pseudomonas sp. P4_C3 | reverse complement strand
CCCACGGAGCAGGACCGGAGCGAGGGCATGCCGAGCCTAGGCGAGGCACCGAACGAAAGGGGCAGAAGCGCTTTGGTTACTTTCGCGCTTTTCGAAAGTGACTCGCTGTAAAAGCGAAACCGCCAGCGGCCATGACCGCAAAAACGGATATGTACACCGATCAATGTTCGGTGTCAGCAAGCGGGACACTAGAGCCGCATCGAGCCCAACAACCCTTGCAGAAAGTGCTCGCCGGCTTCCATCTGGCTGATCTCGATGAACTCGTCAGGCTTGTGCGCCTGTTCTATCGAGCCCGGGCCACAGACCACAACCGGCACATCCAGGCGTTGTTTGAACAACCCGCCCTCGGTGCCGAATGAAACTTTGGCAGTGCCGGTGTCCGGCGCGGCAAAGTTTTTCAGAAAACGCACCGCTTCAACGCTCGGGTGGGTATCGAGGCCCGGATAGACGTTCAGGGTTTCGATCTCGATATCCGCCACGCTGGACAGCTTTTTGGCTTCGCGAACGATCAGTTCGGCACGCTCGCGCATCTGTTCCAGGAACTGATCCAGGTCGTCCGCTGGCAAGTTACGCACTTCGAAATCCAGGGTGCACAGGTTCGGCACGATATTCAGCGCCTTGCCGCCGACAATCTGCCCGACATGCACGGTGCTGTAGGGCACGTCATAGTCGGCATCCTGGGCGCCCTGCTCTTGCAGTTGCTGCTGGCTCTGACGCAGTGCCGCGATGAAATCGCAGGCCACATGAATCGCATTGACCGAACGCGGCGCCAGCGAGGAATGCGCTTCCAGACCGCGACAGTAAGTGCGGTAAGAACCCTTGCCCTTGTGCCCGAGCACGAACTGCATGTTGGTCGGCTCACCGATCACGCACAGAAACGGCCGCACCGGCGCCAGATGCAATACATCCAGTAAGCGTCGAACACCCACGCAGCCGATTTCTTCGTCGTGGGACAGCGCCAGTTGCAATGGCCGACTCAACGGATGATCGGCGGCATCGAGCATGGCGTCGATAGCCAACGCGACAAAGCCCTTCATATCGCAACTGCCACGGCCATAGATCCGACCGTCCTGCACGGTCGCCTGAAACGCTGGAAAGGTCCAGGCCTGCCCCGCTGCCGGCACCACGTCGGTATGGCCGGACAGCAGAATCCCCGGCACCTCCCGCGGACCAGTACTGGCGAACAGGTTGGCCTTTTTACCGCTGGTGTCCTTGACGATCAGCGACTCGATGCCCTTGCTCAGCAGCAGATCGCGCACGTACTCAATCAAGGCCATGTTCGATTCCGCAGAAACGCTTTCAAAGGCCATCAGGTGTTTAAGAATCTCCAGTACACGAGGCTTCATGAGGCCTTGCTCCGTTGCTCGACTGAAGAAGCGAACCGGTTGATGGAGAACGGCAAAATCGAAGTGCTGGTGCTGCCGGTGCTGATCAGTTCCGCCATCACGTCGCCCACGCCCRGGCCGAGCTGGAAGCCATGACCGCTGAAACCGAACGCATAGAACAAACCATCAACGGTGCCGCTCGGCCCCATTACGGGCAGTGAATCAGGCAGGTAACCTTCGATACCACTCCAGACCCGAATGATGTTCAGGTTGCCGACACCCGGCAGCAGGCGACGCATCTGATCGAATTGATTGAGAATGCTGCGCGGCTCGACATAGGCCCGGCGGTTGAGCATGTCCGGCTCGCTGCGATAGCCGCCACCGATGATGATATTTCCACGGGGTATTTGGCGGAAATAAATCACTTCCTCGGGAATCCTGGTATAGACACCGATGACTGTCGGCAAGGCGTAAGGCACTGGCTCGGTCACGGCCATTTGCGGACCATGGGTTTCCAGCGGCACCGGTTCGCCGAATTGCGCCGAGAGTTTTTGGCCCCAGGCGCCAGCGGTGATCAACAGCTGGGCGGCGCTGAACTGACGACCGTCGGTGGTGCTGATACTGAACTCGCCGCCGACCTTTTGCACCTCGGCCACTTCCGTGCGCTCTTCGATCTGCGCACCGAGGCGTCGTGCCGCGCGGGCAAACGCCGGGGCCGCCAGACGCGGGTTGGCGTGCCCATCGTGGGGGGCATAGGAGCCGCCTTTCACATCCGGGCCGAGAAACGGAAAGCGCTTATGTAATTCGTCGCCACTAAAGATCTTCAGGTCCAGCTGCTCTGCCTCAGGGGCGTCTGCGTAGGCTTGCAGCTCGGCGATCTCGTCTTCGCGGTAACACACCCGCATATGCCCACTGGCGATGAATTCCAGGTCATCGTCAATCAGTTCTGGCAGACGCTTCCATAACGCCCAGGAACGATTGGCCAGTTCCAGCTGCCCGAGGTATCGCCCTTGACGTCGCACGTTGCCGAAATTCACGCCGCTGGCGTACTGACCGATCTGGTCGCGCTCCAGCAAGATCACCGACTGCCCGCGCAGGCGCAGGAAAAACGCCGCCGCTGAGCCCATCAGGCCGCCGCCAACAATCACGACATCGGCTTTCTGTACCGTCATGGCGACACCTCCTCGGTGAGTATCGAAAGGGGTTTGACCGGCGCTTGACCCCGTTGTCGGCCAACCTGTTGCACGCTGACGCCCGCGGCGGCGGCAATCACCTCTGCCCCGGCCTGGGAGCAATAACGGCCCTGGCAGCGGCCCATGCCGACCCGGCTGAAGGCCTTGGCCCGATTGACTTCACAGGCCCCCTTCTCACTGACGGTCCGACGCAACTCGCCGGCCGTGATCATTTCGCAGCGGCAGACGATCGCCTCGTCCGGCAGCGCTTTGGCCTGGGCGGAGGGCCAGGGAAACGCCTGCGCCAGGCCGAGGCGAAATTCATCCATCACCGCCAGCGCGTGCCGTTGTTCGTCGCGCAACCCGACGTTCATCGGTTGCTGCTGATCCTCCAGCAGCGCCATGGCCACCAGCCTCCCGGCGTGTTCGGCCGCATCGGCACCGCGAATCTTCGAGCCGTCACCGGCGGCATACACGCCGCTGACCGAGGTCCGGCCGTCTTCATCCGTGGCCAGCCACCATTGGCTCGACGCTTCATCGAAGCGCATACGGCAACCGGCCAGGTCGGCCAATTGAGTTTCCGGACGCAGGTGATAACCGAGGGCCACGGCATCGCAATCCACCGTCAAGGTCTCACCGCGCGCCGTGCGCACGCGTACGCCACTGACACCGCTGGCCGCATCGCCTAGCACTTGAAGCGGTGAAATGCCCAGGTGCACCGGGATCTTCGCCCGGTAAAGCTGCGCCAACAGTTTCATCCCGGTGAACAGCAACCCCGGGCGCGCCAGCAGTTTCGGCATGGCAAGGATCCGTTTGCTCAACGGCGAAGTGTCGAGCACTGCCGCGACCTTGGCTCCCGCCTTCACATACTGACTGGCAACCAGATACAGCAACGGCCCGCTGCCCATGAACACCACGCTGTGGCCGATGGACACAGCCTGAGATTTCAGGGCGATCTGCGCACCGCCCAGGCTATACGTGCCCGCTAACTGCCAGCCTTCAATCGGCATCAAACGGTCGGTGGCGCCGGTGCAGAGGATCAGCGCGTCGTAATCCACCGTCGAGTGCTTGCCCTGGCTGACACAGCACAGTTGCCCCGGCGTCAGGTTCCACACCAGTGTGTCCGGACGATAATCAATCTGCCCGCGCAAACGGTCGAAGCTCTGGTGCAGGTCGTTGGCCTTGGCGGCTTCGGTGCCATACAGCGTGGCGTAATCCCGGGTAAACCCTTCGGGTTGGCGCCGGTAGATCTGCCCGCCATCCCGGCGATTTTCATCGATCAGGATGGGCTTGAATCCAGCGGCGACCAGGGTTTCGGCGCAACGTGTACCGGCCGGCCCGGCGCCGACGATTACGACTCGATGAGGGTTCAGCCGCGCAGTGGCCATATCGCCTCCGGTTGTGTGGTGACAATATCCAGCCCTTCACGGACCTCATTGGAACAGGCGCGTAGACGTTCGCCGCTGCGGGTCCAGACCCAGCAGTCCTGACACGCGCCCATCAAGCAGAAACCGGCGCGGCGGCCAGAATCGAACTCCGATTGGCGCAAGGCCGAACCCTGAGTCAGCAACGCGACCATCAGCGTATCGCCCTGCAGCGCCTCGATAGGTTTGCCGTCTACCTGAAGTTTGATGATGGGCCGGCCCTGTTCGGCCAGCCTTACGAAACGCCCGTTCATGCATAGGCTCCCACGGTCATGCTGTTGGAATCCTGCTGAGTTTTCAGCAGCTCGGCACTGTCGTGATGGCAAAGGACTTCACTGCCGCCAACGATCATCCGACGGTCCGGCGGGACACAATTGCACAGGCCGTCGACCCGCACCGGGCAGCGATTGAGGAACGTGCACAGCCCCGGCACATTGGCTTTTGCACCAATGGGCGGCAGCGTGCCGCAGGTCGTTGTTCCACAGCTTTCCAGCCAGCCCTGACGCAACTCCGGCACCGAATGGATCAACAAGTCGGTGTAGGGGTGGAACGGTGCCTGGGCGTACGACTGGCGACTGCCGGCCTGGATCTTGTGGCCGCTGTACATCACCACGATGTCGTCGCACAGCGCTCGCACGGTGGAGATGTCATGGCTGATGAACAGATAGGACACGCCCAGTTGCTGACGCAGGTCGCGCAACAGTTCGAGAATCGCTGCACCGACCACGGTATCCAGTGCCGAGGTCACCTCGTCGCAGAGAATCAGATCCGGCTTGGCGGCCAGGGCCCGGGCCAGATTGACCCGTTGTTTTTGCCCGCCGGACAGTTCGTTCGGACGACGTTCAGCCATCGTGCGCGGCAAACGAACGAGATCCAGCAACTCACCGATACGCTCGCGCAATGCCGCACCCTTGAGGCCGAAATACATCTTCAGCGGGCGACTCAGAATCGTGCTGACGCTGTGCATCGGGTTGAGTGCGGTGTCGGCATTCTGAAAGACCATTTGAATGCGTCGGAACTGCTCATCGGTGCGCGACGACAGGCTGCCACCCAAGGGCTGGCCATCGAAGGTCAGTCCCCCGAGCGCCGGCTCCAACAACCCGGCCACCACCCGTGCCAAAGTCGACTTGCCAGAACCTGACTCACCAATGACGCCAATCGCCTGGCCCCTACGCACGGTCAGATCAATATCCTCCAATACGAGGATCGATGGCATGCCATGCGCGTTCTTGTTGCCGTAACCGGCGGTCAGACCCTGGATGGTCAGCAAAGGAGTGTCTTCAGCAACACCGCAGGGTGGACGGATAGTGGTGTCCGGCCGTGCTGCCGCCAACAAGCTGCGGGTGTATTCGTGGGTCGGGCCTTTGAGCAAGGGTGYCGTGGCGCTCTGTTCGAAGATCTCGCCGCCATTGAGCACCACGATCTGATCGGCCATCTGCGCCACTACCGCCAGGTCGTGGGACACGTAGACTGCCGTCGCGCCACGTTCACGGACCACCCGTTTGAACGCCCGCAGTACATCAATTTGGGTGGTCACATCAAGTGCCGTCGTCGGTTCGTCGAGTACCACCAGCAATGGATCGCTGATCAGCGCCATGGCCGCCATCACCCGTTGCAGTTGCCCGCCGGAAACCTGATGAGGGTAACGCTGGCCAATGTGATCGGGGTCTGGCAGGGCCAGGTCGCGGAACAACTCGATGGCCTTGGCCTCAAGCACAGCCCTGCTGCCCAGACCATGAATCAACGCACCCTCCACGACTTGGTCGATGAGCCTTTTCGCCGGATTGAACGCCGCGGCGGCGCTCTGGGCGATGTACGACACACGGTTGCCGCGCAAGCCTTGCAGCTCGCCTTCGCTCAACGCCAGCATGTCGTGTTCGCCGATCTGCACCACCCCGCCCGCCAACCGACAACCGCGTCGGGCATAACCGAGTAACGCCAGGGCGATAGTGGTCTTGCCGGAGCCGGACTCACCGATCAGCGCCAGCACTTCGCCTTTCTGCAGGGAGAAGCTTACGCCCTTGACGATTTCCACCTCACCAAGCTCGCCACAGGCGACCACTCGCAGGTCCTGAACCTTAATTAACTCACTCATTTCAATGACCTCCCGAACGTCGACTACGTCGCGACGACAGTCGGTCGATAAACAGATTCACACCGATGGTCAGGGTGCCGATGGCCAACGCCGGAATCACGATGGCCGGTGCCCCTTGGTTGAGACCACCGATGTTTTCGCGCACCAGCGACCCGAGATCGGCATCCGGCGGTTGCACACCCAGCCYCAGGAAACTCATGCCACTGAGCAGCAGCACGATGAAGCCAAAGCGCAAGCCCAGGTCCGTCAGCACCGGGTTGAGCATGTTCGGCAGGATTTCCACGCAGGCGATGTACAGCCGACGCTCGCCGCGAGTACGGGCCACTTGCACATATTCCAGCGCTTCGATGTTCACCGCCATGCTGCGGGCGATGCGGAATGCACCCGGGGTGAAGCTCAATACCGCCGTGCAGATCAGCAAGGTGACCGAGGAGCCGAAGGCCGAGACCATGATCAACGCCAGCATCTTGCTGGGGATCGAAATGAAGGCGTCCATCAAGCGACTGATCAACTCATCCAGCCACTTCGGCGACACCACCGACAGCAACGCGAAGCTGGTCCCCAGACCGCTGGCCAACACCGCCGCCACCAAGGCCAGGCCGACGGTGAATCGTGCGCCGACGAGGATCCTGCTGAGCATGTCGCGACCCAGGTAATCGGTGCCGAACGGGTAAGCAGCGCTCAGGTTGTCGAAGACATTATCAGAGACCACTTCCCCCACCGGATGCGGTGCCAGCCATGGGCCGAAGATGGCCACCAGCAACCAGATCACACACATCGCAGCGCCGATCAGGCCGAGCCAGGACGATCCGTGGGAAACCTTGCCCTGCGCCAATTTGGTAGTAGCCGGCGATTTCACAATGAGATTGTTCATTGATTTCTCAGCCTCGGATTGGAAAGAATCGCGCACAGGTCGGCAATCAGCACCAACGTCAAATACGCCGTACAAAACAACATGGTGCAGGCTTGAACCAGGGCCATGTCGCGGTTGGTCACGGCATCGACCATCAGGCTGGCGATGCCGGGGTAGTTGAAGATCGTTTCAACGATCACCACCCCGCCCAACAGGTAAGACAGGCTCAAGGCGATGGCATTGGCGATGGGCCCGATGGCGTTGGGCAAGGCATGGCGTAGAACGATCCGGATCTTGCTCACACCTTTGAGCCGGGCCATTTCCACGTAAGGGCTGTCGAGCTGATCGATCACCGCCGCCCGGGTCATGCGTGCCATTTGCGCGACAATCACGCAGCACAGCGTCATCACCGGTAAGGCGTAAGTGCGCATGAATTGCCAGGGTGACGTGATGTCACTGGCGTAGGACAACGCCGACAACCAACCCAGGTTCACCGCGAAAATCAGCACCGCCAGGGTCGCAACCAGAAACTCTGGCACCGCCACCATGGTCAAGGTAAAAAAGCTGAGGACACTGTCGATGCGCCCGCCCCGGCCCATGGCCGAACCGATGCCCAGAATCAACGCCACCGGCACTGATACCAGCGCCGTGGCGGCCGCCAGCATCAGGGTGTTGGGCAGACGCCCGGCCATCAAGTCGCGGACCGGCATGGCGTTGGATACCGACTGCCCCATGTCACCGCCAAGCAGGCTCATCAACCAGTGCAGGTAACGCAACACACCGGGCTGATCCAGCCCCATTTTCAGGCGCAAGGCTGCCACCTGCTCGGGCGTGGCGAATTGCCCCAGAGACTGTTGTGCCGCGTCTCCCGGCAGCACCGCCGTGATGGCGAACACCACCATGGACACAATCAACAAGGTCACGATCGCCGTGCCCAAGCGCCGGCCGATCAACCACAGTGTGTTGCTATTCATCACCCTATCCTCATGCAATGTAGCTGCAGCAAAAACCCGACTTTCATCAAGCGTCCAGCCAGACCTGCTCGGCAAACATGTACCCCATGAAACCGCCTAGAGGGTTGGTGCCGTAGCCCTTGACTCGCTGATCGGCGGCATCGATGTTGCTGATGAACACTGGCACGCCGATACCGCTGTGCTCATGCACCAGGGTTTGCATATCTGCGTACATCTTGCCGCGCTTGGCCTCGTCGGTTTCACCTCGGGCTTGTACCAACAGCTGGTCGAACTGTTCGTTTTTCCAGCCGGATTCATTCCAGGGTGCTGTCGACTGGAAGAACTGCGAGAAAAGCATGTCGGCATTGGGGCGCGGGTTGATGTTGCCGAAGCTCAGCGGGTGCTTCGCCCAGTGATTGGACCAGTAGCCATCGCTCGGCAGACGGTTGACGTCGAGCTTGAGTCCAGCCTCTTTGGCTGACTGCTGCAACAGCACGGCGATGTCCACCGAACCGGTCGCGGCCGGCGAGCACATCAGCGGCATCGTGATGCTTTCCATGCCGGCCTTTTTGAGCAGGAACTTGGCTTTTTCCGGATCGTAGGCACGTTGTGGCAGGTCGGCGTTAAAGAAGCGCGCACCCGGTGCGATCGGGTGATCGTTGCCAACCCGGGCGTAGCCACGGAATATCGCCGACTTGATTTGCTCGCGGTCCATCAAGTATTTCATGGCCTGGGTGAACTCCGGGCTTTGGCCCGGCATCTGGTCTTGACGGATGATCAGGTCAGTGTAGTTACCCGACGGCGAGTCCACGACCCGATGCTTGGGGCTGGCCTTGATGCGAACCGTTGAGCGCGGGTTAACCTCGTTGACGATGTGCACGTCGCCCGACAACAGGGCGTTGATCCGTGACGACTCATCGGCAATTGAGATAAATTCGATCTCGTCCAGATAGGGCAAGCCGGGTTTCCAGTAATTGGTATTGCGCACAGCAATCGAACGCACCCCGGGCTGGAACTCCTTGGCCTTGAACGGACCGGTACCGATGCCCTGGCTGAAATCGCTCGTACCCTCGGGAACGATCAACATGTGAGAGACGGCAAGAACCGACGGCAATTCAGCATTCGGGCCGCTCAATTGTATCTGCACTTCGTGGGTACCGACGGCCTTGACCTCGGCGAACTGCGACGCCAGCGGCAGGACCTTGGAACCGGTGAGTGGATCCTTGTGCCGCAACAGCGAAAACACCACGTCGGCGGCGGTCAGCGCCTTGCCGTTGTGGAAGGTCACTTCCTTGCGCAGGCTGATCACCCAGAGCGTGGCGTCAGTGGTTTCGATACGCTCGGCCAACTCCAGTTGCGGCACCATATGGCTGTCGAAACGCGTCAGACCGTTGTAGAACATGTAATGGCGCACGTAGTCGGTGGAGCCTGAACCTTTGGCCGGATCCAGGGTGTCGGCGGTGGAACTGGACGAGCCTGAGACGCGGATACGACCGCCGGGCTTGCCTTTGCCAGGGCTTGCAGCCTCATCATCGGCAAACAGCTTGCCAGCGGCGCCGAACAGACTACTGGCGCCCGCGACAGCCACCCCGGCCAACCCCAGCATCTGCAATGCATTGCGGCGTGACATGCCGCGATTGAGCCCTTCGAAAACGCGCAGACTTTCTTCACCGGTGATCAGCTGGGAGTCGATATTATTTTTTTTGTCAGTCATGTCAGTCCTACCTTTCGTCAATKATCAGGCTCAAGTGCTGCTGATTAAGCGCAGCGTGGTTGAAACGTAAAGCAACACCATGAACTCAGTGCAGGTAGTCCTGCAGGCGGTAATACGCCCCCACCAGAGGCAGGAACCAGGGTTTTCCGAAATGCCCGGGAATGGCTGGCCAATCGAGTTCGCGCCACGGATTGGCCTCGACCTTACCGGCCATTACCTCAGCCATGACCTGCCCCATGTGCACCGACATTTGCACCCCATGACCGCTGTAACCCATGGAGTAATAAACCCCTCCATGCTGCCCGGCGCGGGGTAACCGATCGGAGGTCATATCCACCAGGCCACCCCAGCAGTAATCGATCTTCACGCTAGCCAGTTGCGGAAACATCTGGACCATCGCCGCCTGCAATACCTTGCCGCTCTTGGCGTCGGAAATGCTGTCGGACATGGCAAACCGGGCACGACCGCCAAACAGCAAGCGGTTGTCCGGTGTCAGGCGGAAGTAGTTACCGATCATGCGGCTGGTGACATAGGAACGCCGTGCCGGTAGCAAGCTGTCGATCAGGGCCTGCGGTAGCACCTCGGTGGCGATCACGAAACTGCCCACCGGCACGATCCGCCGCCGATACCAGCCCAATCCGCCCTGCTGGCACGTGCCTGTGGCCAGCAGAATCTGCGTGGCGTGTAGCGAGCCCTTGGTGGTATTGACCTGATAGCCGCCGGCACTGGCCTTCCAATCCGTCACTGACACGCCCTGAAAGATCAATGCGCCGTGACGTGCTGCCGCCTCGGCCAACCCGACACCGAAGCGCCCAACGTGCATCTGCACGCCGTTGCGCTGCAGCATGCCTCCATGGAACTGGGCCGAGTTGGCTTCAGCACGGGCTTCTTCTGGAGAGAGCAACTCGACCTCGGCGTCGACCTCCCGCCGAATCAATTCGCAGGTGCGCGCCAAACCTTCGTAATGCATCGGTTTGGCGGCCAGCTTCAGCTTGCCATTGCGCTGTAGGTCGCAGGCAATCTGCTCCTGCTCCACCAATGAAACGACGCTCTGTACGGCGCTTTCATAGGCTTGGTAATAAGCACGCGCCTTATCAGCGCCGAGGCTGGCGCTGAGTGCCGCGTAGTCTTGGGCAACGCCGGTGCTGCAGTGGCCACCATTGCGCCCCGAAGCCTCGCCAATCACCCGCCCTCCTTCCAGCACCACCACACTGGCCCCCTTCAAGGCCAGGGCTCGGGCCGCGGCCAGGCCAGTGAGACCACCACCGACGATGGCCACATCGACCTGCCCGGGCAATGCGCCGAGCTGTGCACCGGTGAATTGYGGTGCGGTATCGAGCCAATAGGACTCACTGCCCATGTCTAACCCCTTTTGCCTTGAAGAGTGCCTTGAGACTTAGAGACCGACCAACCCGGGCAATGCGCCGATATCCGGGATCTGGTGGTAGCCATAAACGGCATTCGCCGGCTGTTCATGACCACGAGCAACGAAGGCTTTGTTCTTGATCTTCATGTCGTTGGCCGGCATCAGGTCGTAACGGAAGCTCGAGGACACATGCAGAACGTCCTCAGGCCCGCAGCCGAGGTTATCGAGCATGAACTCGAAGGCGGCCAGGCGCGGCTTGTAGGCCTGGGCTTGTTGGGCGGTGAAGACTTTATGGAAGGGAGCGCCGAGCTTGTCGACGTTGGACATGATCTGCTCGTCCATCGCGTTGGAGAAAATCACCAAGGGAATCTTGTCGGCGATTTTTGCCAGGCCGGCCGGTACGTCGGCATGTGGCCCCCAAGTCGGTACGGCGTCGTAGTAGAGTTGGCCTTCACCCCGGTACTCGACACCCCAACGCTTGCAGACGCGCGCCAGGGCGGTCTTGATGATCTCATCATACGGCCGCCAGTCACCCATCACCTGATCCAGACGATAGGCGGAGAAGTCCTTGACGAACTGATCCATTTGCTCAAAAGGGACACGATCGGCGAACAGTTCGCGCGTCATGTTTCCCATTTGAAAGTTGGTCAACGTGCCATAGCAGTCAAAGGTAATAAACTTGGGTCGAAGAAAGCTCATGAGTGCGGTCCTTAATGATTGTTGAGGTCATGACGGGGCAAGCAGTTACTCCGCTCTGGAAGCATCGGTGCAACGCTGCATCACGGATTTATTACAACACCAAGAGACCATGCATAAACTGTTAAAAGTATAGGCTGCTTGGTACAAACCACCGTTTTGCAGGGCTTGCTCAGCAGACTTTGCGGGACGCTCCAGACTCGGGCGCTCCACCCCCTGTTTCTACGCCTTTGCGGGCTTTTATGGTGCGCTGGCAAGCCACGCACAATGCAATGTGCGGCAGTATTTATGGCTGACGGAAGGAGAACGAGGGCATTTTCTGAGGCGCGCCCGCTGATTGTGCTGCGAGGTGAGGCGGGGCCAATCAAGCGTCAATGCGCGCTGGGACAACCTTGCTTCTATTAGCGATAGCCGTGACATACCGGTCAAA
>NZ_JBFUIC010000135.1:0-12099 GCF_056402075.1 Pseudomonas sp. P4_C3 | reverse complement strand
TTTCTGGGGCGTGTGGTATCCCTGGGGCTGACCGAGCAGTTCGAGCCCCGACAGCTGAGCATCGTGACGCGCCGCAATGGCGCACTGAGCAATCCRGCGGTCTGCTTCACCGAATGCCTGTTGCAGGTCATTCGGCGCCATGCGCGCTCGGCCAAAAAGGAAGACCGCACGCTGTTTGAAACCTTACGGCTGCGGCTGTGAGGTGACCCTACGGTTTTATGTCTGATACATCAGGACGTCTTGGGTCGAATCTGGCCGTAGGTACCGGCGCCAAGCGTTCACTTCTGACTGATTTCTGCACGTGGCCAGAGGCGACTCTCGGCCAAAAGGAGTCGCTCGTGCTCTATGAATTTGTCAGTCCAGTAAAGAGAGGCCTGAAGAACGAGCGCTCATAGCTAATGATGCATCGGGTATCTTCCGCAAACTGGAAGGCAGCGAGGCAGTCCGGGTCGGACATGGACGTTTCCCGGTAGGCCTCGTACGCGGCAAAGTCAGGAAAAGTGAAGAGTGCCAAGGCAATATTATTGGCACCTTCGGACGGCAGAAAATAGCCGTGATACTCGCCACCCAATCGGTTCATTAAGGGAATCCACAGTTTGGCGTAATGCTCGAACTCTTTAACTTTATAGGGATCGAGGACGTATTTCAGGTAACAAGTGACCATGATGTCTCGCTTGCAAATGTTGGGTTGTCGGAGCGGGCCTGTCAGGCCGATTCATTTTCAAGGGTGTCGTGGCCGTCGTTCATCGCCAAGCGTTCAAGATTTTCATGGCCCATGTGA
This sequence comes from Pseudomonas sp. P4_C3, assembly GCF_056402075.1. Classification (NCBI taxonomy): domain Bacteria; kingdom Pseudomonadati; phylum Pseudomonadota; class Gammaproteobacteria; order Pseudomonadales; family Pseudomonadaceae; genus Pseudomonas; species Pseudomonas sp. P4_C3. The sequence continues at coordinate 11,318 of NZ_JBFUIC010000135.1, read as the reverse complement.
TAAGCCGTCCATTTTCGATCCGGCTCGCCTCCAAGTCTCTGGTAAAACCGTTCAGCGTTCTTGTTACCCGCCAACACGTCCCACTTAAGACGCMCCATTCCCCTGAATAGCGCCCAGCGTGCGATGCATGTCATCAGCGCCTTGCCAATGCCATCACTGCGCGAGTCGGGCTCGATGTAAAGCTCCTTGAGTAACGCAGTCGGACGTAGGTCGAAGGTGAAGGCGACTTCAATCACCACCGCGTAGCCAGCCAGCCCCCCTTCCAGCTCGGCAACGAATACCTGACACTGCGCGGCTTCGCCAAATGCCCGAGCCAGCAGTTCAGCTTCAGTGACACGAAATTCCTCCAGATAGCCTTCGAATTCAGCCAACGCGGACATGAGCTCGATTAACACGGGGACGTCAGCCGGCAGGGCCGGACGTACCTTGCAGGACGGCCTCAACATGCACACGAAATAGCGGAAGTAGCCGAGTGTGACGCGGTTGCATCACCGGTAAGCGGCAGACCTTCATCGAGCCAGCCAGTCACTCCGCCAATCATTTCCTTGACCGCATAACCGAGGCTCGCGAGACGTGTTGCTGCGCGATGTACACCGTTGCAGTGTGGCCCGGCGCAATAGACGACGAACAAAGTATCGTGGGCAAACTCGCCCATGCGTTGGGAAGTCATGTCACGGGTCGCAATATTGATCGCCCCCGGTACATGCCCGGCACGGAAAGCTTCTTGCCCCCTCACGTCGACCAGGACGTAATCAACCTGACTCTGCTGCTGGCTGTAATGGACGTCGGAGCAATCGGTCTCGAAGGCCAAGCGCCGGCTAAAATGCACCAGGGCCTCTGAAGGAGTGGCGGCAGGTATTTTACGAATCAGGCTAGTCATGTTGAAGGCATCCAACGGTTGAGATTGGCCCATTTTAGGAACCGATCACCAATACCCACAGTGGCGGACAAGTCAACGACTGGTAATTTTCCGCCATTTGTTGGAATCACGGAATCTCCGGGAATTCAAAGACCCTCTTTCGCTCGCAGATCCCGTGATTGTGCCCGCTAGTTACCGCGCCCACCTCCAAACGACCACTCATCACCGGCCGTCGTGGTAATCACCATCATGACATCTTCCGCATTCAGTCCCGTCGCCCGCCCCAATTTCTCGACCAGGTCGCGGTAAAAACGCTGTTTGGTCTCGACACTTCGAGGACGGCCTGCGGTAATTGCGATGAGCACAAAGTCATGGCTGCGTGGCCCTCCCAGGTAGTGAGGATCGAATATTAGCTCGCCAACCTCATGTTGGTGAATGGCCTGGAACCGATCTGCCTTGGGCACTTCGAAGCTCTCGACCAAGGCATCGTGCAAACCTTCTGACAATGCCTGTAGATACGCGGCCGACTTCCCACGGTGCAGTGAAATTCGTGCAAACGGCATCAACGATTACTCCTGATGTTCTGGAAGACAAACCTGAAGCTTACTGAGCAAATTCAGCGCCGAGGCAGCGGTTGGCCAACCGGAATAAAACGCCAGGTGGGTGATGACTTCGGTCAGTTCGTCGGCACTCAAGCCGCTGTCCAGTGCGCGCTGCAAATGGAATGGCAGCTGCTCAAGTCGGTACATCGCCACTAACGCGGCCACTGTCGCCACACTGCGCTCACGGGGCTTCAATTGTGGACGCGTCCACATGTCGCCAAACAGGACGCTATCGGTCAGTTCGGCAAACTTCTGCGGGTATTTTCCCTGCTGCTCCCGCCCCGCGCCTCTCGATGCACTCATGATGTTTTCCCCTGATGTCCCAATTGACGGGGGAAAACTATCAAGTCGCAACACTTCCGAATATCAGATTTAATGGCGGTCACCATCCTGAATTAGTGGACTATTGAATGCGCCGCCCAACCTTCGACCTCGACGTATTGCGCACCTTCGTCGCTGGCGTGGAGTTCAACAGTTTTGCCAAAGCGGCGGATCGTCTCGGTAGGTCAACGTCTGCCGTCAGCGCTCAACTGAAAAAACTCGAGGAGCAGGTCGGTGCGCCGGTCCTGACCAAGTCCGGTCGCGGACTGATCTTGACCCCCACGGGAGAAACGTTGCTCAGCCATGCCCGCCGCCTGCTGGAGCTGAACGACGGCATTTTCCAGACCCTGCATGAAAGCCAGACCGCCGGGACTATACGCTTCGGGCTTCAGGAGGACTTTGGGGAACATTTCCTGAGCGATATTCTGCGACGCTTCGTCCAGACATACCCGAGGGTGAATCTCGAAGTCCGGATCGCCCGTAACGCCGAATTGCTTGCACTGGTCGAGAGCGCTGATCTTGACTTGGTCCTGACCTGGGACACCGGACACGTGTCGCCCTATGCCACGCGTCTGGGCGAAACACAGATGCACTGGATCGGAGCCCGCGATACGCCATTACTGACTACCCTTGATGGCTCCCCGTTGCCATTGATCCTGTTCGACGCGCCTTGCGTATTGCGCAGCACCGCCACTCAAGCGTTGGATGCCGCGCAAATACCTTGGCGAGTCGCCCTGACCAGCCCCAGCGTCGGTGGTATCTGGGCAGCCGTCGCCGCCGGATTGGGCCTGACGCTGCGTACCCGCGTTGGGCTGCCGGGCCATCTCAGTGTAGTTTCTGGCTTACCCTCCGTTCCAAGCCTTGGCTATGTGCTTCACAGCGGAGGCGACGACATTACACCGGCCACCCGACAATTGGCCGCCTTGATCAAAACGAGCCTGCAAGAACAGGCGTTTAGTTTCACGATGACGAAATAATCGAAGGTACCCAAGGGTTCAATTCGAGCGATAAGGATGGAAAATAACGAATCACTGAGGTGATGGGCCTATGACAGCTATGGGTCGGATAGCGACGGTCTAGCATCGACCGTCACTATGGATGATCAGACCTCCGTYTGTTCYGCCATTTCCAGGGCRTCATCGACYTCGATTCCCAGGTATCTGACAGTGCTTTCAAGCTTCGTATGACCAAGCAGGAGTTGGACAGCTCTCARGTTCTTCGTCCTGCGATAGATCAACGATGCCTTGGTTCKCCGTAGCGTGTGGGTACCGTACATGGTTGGGTCAAGGCCAATGGCTGTCACCCACGCTTTGACTATTCGAGCGTATTGCCTGGTGGATAGATGCTCTGAGGCGTGCAACCGGCTCGGGAACAAGCAGTCCTCGCTGCGGAGATGCGCCTGATGCATCCACGCCTCCAGAACCGTTCGGGTTTGCTCAGTAATTTCAAATTGCACTGGGTGCTGAGTTTTCTGCTGCATCACGATGGCCCGTGACGAYACATGCTCCCCATGGGCAATGTCTCGGACTCGCAACTTGGTTAAGTCGCAGGCACGCAGCTTGCTATCGATGGCCAAGTTGAAAAGCGCCAAATCACGTGTCTTCTCAGCAAGCTGAAGTCTCACGCGGATGGCCCAGATATCTCTGACTCGAAGCGGAGCTTTCTGCCCGACAAGCTTTCCCTTGTTCCAAGGCTGATGGCTGTATCTAGCAATAGTGTTCATGGCTCGTCCTCCACGTTGAGGGGGAGGACAAGGGTGGATCAGTCACAATGGCTGGTGGTCGCTATCCGACCCAAAGCTGCCGGTCAGCAATGGCTAAAATTGACCGATTGCCGCCCCTCGCCAAGGGCAGCAATTCTACTACTTGCCGCCACTCATCGATGGTAACGAACCACTCCCCCCCATCTTCGTCACACCACTGCTGCTTCAATCGTTCTGGAACGCCAGGCATAAGCCAACACCATCAGCAGCCCCAGAGCAGCCATCGCCGCTCCGGCCAGGGAAATCGCCGGATAACCCAGACCAGCGTTGATCACCGCTCCGCCCAGCGCTGCGCCAATCGCGTTGCCAAAATTGAAGGCGCCAATGTTCACCGCAGAGGCAAGATTGGGCGCGTCCTTCGCTGCTTCCATGACGCGCATCTGTAGCGGCGGCACCAGGGCGAAGCTGGCGATACCCCATATCAGGATGGCAACGGCGGCCGGCAGCGGCCAACGCATCAGTACGGTGAACGCCAGCAAGACGAGAATCAGCACGCTCAGCGAAACGATCAGGGTGCGATCTATCGAGCGGTCGGCGGCCTTGCCGCCCCACATGTTGCCCAGCGTCAACCCCACACCGAACAGCACCAGCATGGCGGTGATGTAGGCGGTGGACGCATGGGCCTCGCTGCTGAGGATCGGCGCGATGTAGGTGAAGACGGTAAACATTGCACCCGAGCCGACTACGGTCAGGGCCAATGCTCCCAGCACCGGGCCTCGGCCCAGTACCCGTATCTCGGCAAGTACACCCACGCCCTGCGGCGCCGGCAGATTGGGCAGGGCGAACCACAACGCGGCCATAGCTACTACGCCAAGACCGGTAATACCCCCGAATGCGGTACGCCAGCCGAACAGTTCGCCAAACCAGGCGGCCAGCGGCACACCRCCGATGGTCGCCAGGGTCAGGCCCATGAACATTGCCGCAACCGCCCCGGCACGTTTCTCCGGCGCGACCACGCTAGCGGCGACGATGGAGCCGACGCCAAAGAACGCACCGTGGTTGAGCGAGGTCACCACCCTGGCGAACATGAGGCTGTAGTAATCGGTAGCCAGGGCTGACATCAGGTTACCCAGGGTGAAAATCGCCATGAGTCCGATCAACAGATATCGCCGGGGAATCTTGCCGGTGGTCAGGGTCATCAGCGGCGCGCCGAGCAGTACGCCCAAGGCGTAAGCACTGACCAACAGACCTGCGGCGGGAATGGAAACGCCCAGATCCGCAGCGATTCCCGGCAACATGCCCATGGGGGCAAACTCAGTAACGCCGATGCCAAAGGCACCGATGGCGAGTGCGACAAGTGGTGGATTGATACGCATGGAAGGCTCCTTATCTATGCCGCCAATGCTACGATCCAACCTTATGAGGCGGTAGATAGCATTTTCGGCAATCACCTTTGCGTAAGGGGCACAAGTGGACTTCAATGGCAGGTCAGGTGAAATGAGCGTGTTCGCYACCGTGGCGCAGGAAGGCAGCCTGTCGGCCGCCGCGCGTGCATTGGGGCTGACACCCTCGGCGGTCAGTCGCATCATCGCACGGGCCGAACAACGTCTTGGCACCCGCCTGCTGTTGCGCACCACACGAGCGATCACCTTCACCGCCGAGGGCGAAGCTTTCCTGCGGGGTGCCCGGCGTATCTTGGCCGACATGGACGAGGTTGAAGAAGCCATTGCCGATCAGGGCGTACCGAAGGGCCGATTGCGGGTTAGCGCCGCCCTTGGCCATGGACGGCTGGCCATCGTTCCTTTGGTGRCAGCATTCAGCGCTCGTTACCCGAACATCGTCGTCGACCTCACGCTCGGCGACGAAGTGGTCGACATTCTCGGTGGCCAGGCGGACGTGGCGGTGCGCTTTGGTCATCTGCCAGACAGCCCGCTGACCGCGCGCAGGATCGGCGACACCGGCCAGGTAGTGGTGGCATCTCCCGAGTATCTGCAGCGGCACGGCACTCCCCAGGAACCGGAAGACTTGCTAAGGCACAACTGCCTACGCTTCAACTTCCGGCGTGCCGAACCGAACTGGCCGTTCATCCGCGACGGAAGAGAGTTCTCCCTGAAGGTCAACGGCAACATCGAATGCAGCAGTGGTGAAGCACTGGCACAACTCGCGAGAGTAGGTGCCGGCATTGCGCGCATTGGCGAATTCAGCGTGAGCGAGGATCTGCAGCGCGGCCAACTGATACCGCTGCTCGAAGCCTGGAATCCCGGCGACCAGGAACCGATTCATGCGGTGTTCGTCGGCGGGGCGACAATGCCGGCGCGGGTGCGATTGTTCGTGGACTTCTTGCTGGAACATCACCGGATGTAAGCGGAGGCGTAAGCTGATATTTCCGGGTACTTGTGATGTTGAAGTGACCAAAACATTTTTGGGTGCACTATCAATAGATGGTTTGCCTTACTGGAACAATCGTGAGCTCTGGCATTGATGGGTCGTCCGCACGTCTTAAATGGCCGTCGTGAAAGACCGCTTTTGGCTGTGGATTCAACCGGTCGACGCAACAGATTGGCTAAATCGTTCTGCCGGTGTTTCGTAGTCTAGTGTTTTCCGAGGGCGGCTATTTAGCTGCCTTGCGACTTCATTGAGCGTGGCTTGCGAGTGATCCGCAAGGTCGGTTCCTTTCGGGAAATACTGCCTTAACAACCCGTTGGTGTTCTCATTCGATCCCCGTTGCCAAGGACGATGAGGATCGCAGAAGTAGACCTTGATGTCGGTAGCCACCGTAAAGCGCTTATGGTCAGCCATCTCTTTGCCGCGATCCCACGTCAGCGATTTGTAGAGTTCTTGGGGTAAGTTGCGGGCGTTCTCTATCAGGGCGCTGATGACCGTCTCGCTATCCTTACCGACCAACTTCACCAGCATTACGTAGCGGGTATGACGCTCAACAAGAGTGGCAATTTGGCTGTTCCTGCTTCCGCACAGCAGGTCACCCTCCCAATGACCTGGAACCGCCCGATCCTTAGCCGCGGCTGGGCGTTCGCGGATCGATACCGCGTCAGTGATTCGACCGTGATTTTCTTTCTTCTGCGTGCAACTGCTGCAAGTGATCGGCGAAGTCGCCAGCCAGGCATACGCCGCCCAGGCCATCGCCCAGCAGGCTGCGCAGCGCTTGGAGCGCACCGCGCAATACGTGATCGACCATGCGGACGACGACCCGCAGGTGGTATTGGCGGAGCTGGAAGTGTGCCTGGCGGTGAATCCGGTGGTGGACGCCACGTTGGCAGCGACGACGGCATTGTTCGATGCGCTGGGGGCGAGTGCCACGGCGAGCAACAAGGCACTGGATCGGTTGTGGCGTAATGCGCGCACGTTGGCGAACCCCAATCCGCGAGTGTACAAGTCGCGGATTGTGGGCAATTACCTGGTCAATGGCGCGTGGGTGTGGCCAAGGGGATCGCCTGATAAAACAGCTGAACACCCGGCCACCACCCGATCAGGCAATGGCCGGGCCAGACTCAGCGATAGACCGGAAAACGACGGCACAGCGCGACAACCTGTTCGCGCACGTGGTGCCCGACCTTGTCGCTGCCTCCGTTTTCCAGGGCGTCCAGTACGTCGCACAACCAGCCGGCCACTTGCTCGCAGGCCTCCACACCAAACCCGCGGGTGGTCACCGCCGGGGTACCGATACGAAGGCCGGATGTCACAAACGGTGAGCGCGGGTCATTCGGCACCGAGTTTTTGTTGGCGGTGATATAGGCACTGCTCAGGGCCGCGTCGGCCTCCTTGCCGGTGTAGGGCTTGTCGGACAGGTCGATCAGCATCATGTGGTTGTCGGTGCCGCCCGAGACGATCTTGTACCCGCGCTTTTGCAACACCCCGGCCATGGCCCGGGCGTTGATGACCACTTGGGTCTGGTAGATGCTGAACTCCGGCGCAAGCGCTTCCTTGAACGCCACGGCCTTGGCCGCGATCTGGTGCATCAGCGGCCCGCCCTGCACGCCGGGAAACACAGCGGAGTCGAGCTTTTTGTAGAAGGCATCATCCTGTCCCTTGGACAAAATCAAACCGCCGCGTGGCCCGCGCAGGGTTTTGTGCGTGGTGCTGGTGACCACATGCGCATGGGGAAGCGGGTCCGGGTATTCGCCCGCGGCGACCAGCCCGGCGACGTGGGCCATATCGACCCAGAAGATAGCCCCTACCTTGTCGGCAATGCTGCGCATGCGTGCCCAGTCCTTGTACCGCGAATACGCGGAAAAACCACCGATCAACATTTTGGGGCGTGTCTGCAGTGCGATTCGCTCCATCTCGTCATAGTCAAGAAAGCCGGTTTTCGGGTCCAGTCCGTAAGGCACGATGGTGTAGTGACGCCCCGAAAAGTTGGCCGGGTTGCCGTGGGTCAGGTGACCGCCCTGGGCCAAGTTCATGCCCATCACCGTATCACCGGGGTTGATCAGTGCCAGGAAGACCGCCGCGTTGGCCTGGGCGCCCGCATGGGGTTGCACGTTGGCGTAGTCGCAGTCGAACAGGGCCTTGACCCGCTTGATGGCCAGCCGCTCGGCCACATCGACGTATTCGCAGCCGCTGTAATAGCGCTTGCCGGGGTAGCCTTCGGCGTACTTGTTGGTGAGCACCGTGCTCTGGGTTTTCATCACCAGCGGGCTGGCATAGTTTTCCGAGGCGATCAGCTCGATATGGTCTTCCTGGCGATGCTCTTCGTTGTGAATCGATTCATACAGCTCAGGGTCGAAAGCGTTGAGGGTCAGCGTCGAGTCGTACATGTGCAAAGTGTCCTTGGTCAAGAATTCAAGCGGCGGGTGACAGCAGGCGCGTGATGCGCGCGGCGATGTCGTCGATCTGTGCGTCATCGCAGATCAGCGGCGGCAACAGGCGCACGGTGGTGCCCCGTGTGACGGTGATCAGCAGACGTTGTTMTTCACGGGCCCGGCCGACCAGTTCGGCGCACGGGCCATTGAGTTCAATGCCGATCATCAAGCCGATGCCGCGAACGGACACCACCTCAGGATGGTTGCCCAGCGCCAGCTTCAAGGCCGCCAACAAGCGACGGCCCGAGGCGGCAGCGCGTTGCGGGATGTGATCGCGCTGCATGATGTCGAGCACTGTGCAGCCCACGCGGCACGCCAGCGGGTTACCGCCGAACGTGGACGCATGGTGGCCGGGGGAAAACAGCTCGGCGGCCTTGCCCCGCGCCAGGCACGCGCCGATGGGGAAACCGTTGCCCAGCGCTTTGGCCAGGGTAATGACGTCCGGCTCGATGCCCGCATGCTCAAAGCCAAACCAGGTACCGGTGCGGCCCAGCCCGGTCTGCACTTCATCGATCATCATCAGCCAGTCGTGTTCATCACACAGTTGGCGCAGGGCCTGCAGGTAGCCGGCAGAGGCGGCGTGCACGCCCCCCTCACCCTGCACCGGCTCGACGAGCACCGCGACGATATCGGCTGACTGCGCCGCGACCTGGCGAATCGCCTCGATGTTGTCGAAAGGCACTCGCACAAAGCCCGGCATCAGGGGCTCGAAGCCGCGATGCACGGCGGGGTTGCCGGTGGCGGCGAGGGTGGCCAGGGTGCGCCCATGAAAACTGTTGTCCATCACCAACACTTGCGGCTGGGTCACCTGCCGGGCGTTGGCGTGCAGGCGGGCCAGTTTGAGCGCCGCTTCGTTGGCCTCCGCTCCGGAGTTGCAGAAAAACGCCCGTTGCATGCCCGAGAGCAGGCACAGTCGTTCGCCCAATTGCTCCTGCCATGGGATGCGAAACAGGTTGGTCGTGTGCAGTAACACCGTGGCCTGTTCGGCGATGGCCGCGGCAATTTCGGGGTTGGCATGCCCCAGGCTCGTCACCGCCACACCGGCGATGGCATCCAGGTATTCAACACCCTCGGTGTCCCACAACGAGGCGCCCTGGCCTCGGCTGAACGAAACCGGTTGTCGGGCTGAGGTGTGCATGAGGTAAGCGGGTGCAGCGGACATTGCGGGCCTTCCTGTAGAGGGGGATCAACGGCTGGGAGTGATCGACAACAACGTGTCTTCACTGAGGGGGCGGGCATCGGCGGTCGGCCAGTAGTACGCATCCGGCATGGCTCGGGCACCGAAGATCGCCTGTCCGACGCGCACCACGGTCGCGCCCTCTTCAATGGCGATTTCAAAGTCACCCGACATGCCCATCGACAGCTCTTGCAGCGACACCCCATCAGGGGCGCAATGACGCAAGCGGTCGCGCAATTCACGCAGCCGGACGAAGCAAGGGCGCACCCGCACCGCGTCGGCCGAGAACAGCGCCAGCGTCATCAACCCGCGAACCCGCAGTGTCGGGAACGCTGGCATAGTCTCCAGGAAAGCCGCCACGTCATCGGGCGCCAGCCCGTACTTGCTGGCTTCGCCGGAGGTATTGACCTGGACGAACACGTCCATCTGCCGACCTTCAATGCGCAGGCGACGGTCCAGCGCCTCGGCCACCCGCAGGCTGTCCAGGGCCTGGAACTCGCTGGCGAAGCGTGCGACCTGCTTGGCCTTGTTGGTCTGCAAGTGGCCGATCACCGACCATTGCAGGTCTTGCAGGTCGGTCATGGCTTCCCACTTGCGCTGTGCTTCCTGCACCTTGTTCTCGCCCAACAGGCGGCAACCGGCGGCATAGGCCAGACGCAGATGAGCTTCATCAAAGGTTTTGCTGACCGGCAGCAAGCGCACACCGGCCGGGTCCCGCCCTACCCGACGGCACGCCCGGGCAATGCGTTGCTGCACGGCGGCCAGGTTGCGGCGAAAGTCTTCGACACTGTCGGCCTGTGGGTAACGGCCATGGCGCGCATGCAGGATGTTGAGGTCTTCGGTTTGATCAGGCATCAGTTGGCCGCTCCTTTGGTGGGCACTGCAACCGGTTCGGCCTGTGGGACAGCAGTCTTTTCACGACGCGGCAACTGCCCATTGAGCACGGCGTAGGCCGCCAGGCCGATGACCAGGCCCCAGAACGCGCCGCCGATGCCCAGCAGGGTGATATTGGCCGCGCAGGCCAGAAAGGTGATCAGCGACGCTTCCCGCGATTTCACGTCCGCCATGGCATTGGCCAGGCTCGCGCCGAGAGTGCCCAACAGGGCCAGCCCGGCCAGGGTGGTGATGAAGGTCGCCGGGAAGGCCATGAACACCGCCGCCAGGGTTACGCCGAAAATCCCCACCAAGATGTAGAAGATGCCCGCGGCCACGCCTGCGATCCAGCGCCTGGACGGATCTTCAGACGCTTCCTTGCCAGTGCAGATGGCGGCCGTGATGGCCGCGATGTTGAAGGCATGGGAACCGAACGGCGCCATCAGCAAAGAACCCAGCCCGGTCACGCTGAGGATCGGGTTGGCACTGGTGTTGAACCCGTCATTGCGCAGCACCAGCATGCCCGGCATGTACTGCCCCGTGAGGGTGATCAGAAACAGCGGCAACGCCACGCTCAACAACGCATTGACCGAGAACTCAGGGCGTGTGAACACCGGTGTCGCAAACTCCAGCGCCAGCCCCGTGAAATCCACGCGCCCCTGCATCAGCAGAAAGCCAAGCCCCAGCACCAGAATGCCGACCACCGCATAGCGCGCACTCAAGCGCTTGAACACGATGTAGGCGCCGATCAACACCCCGACCAATAACGGGTCGACGCTCATGCTGGCGAACGCACCGATGCCGAACTGCAGCAGGATGCCGCCCAACAAGCCCGCTGCCACACCGGGCGGGATCAGACGAACGGCTTTTTCAAAGTAGCCGGACACGCCCAGCAGCACGAACGCTGCAGCCGAAATCATGTACGCCCCGATGGCCTCGGCGTAGGGTGTGGTCGCCAAAGCGA